>JACPRT010000073.1 GCA_016189845.1 Chloroflexota bacterium
GCCTCGAGGAGCACACGATCGCGATGCGCCCACGCGATGGCGAACCGGTGAGGCTGCTGGTCGTCAATGTGACCGAAATCAAGGTCAAGGGCGGCGCCGGGCTGAGTGTCAGCGACCTGAAGGAGGGCCTCCAGGTGGTTGCATCGTGGCGCACGGCGGTCGTCGACGGCGTGGTCCGCAACCTTGCGACCAGCGTCGTCATCGTCCGATCTGAAAACGAAACCGTTAAAGGTTCGGTCGCCAGGCTGGATGCGGGGGCAGGCGTGGTCGTAATTGAAACCGTCAGCGGCCGCGTCGTCGAACTCCACATGCCGGACGGCGACCGCAAGGTCTCGCTCGTAAAGGACGGGCAACGGATCGATTCGTTGCGACCGGTGGTGCCCGGCGACGAGGTCCGCAAGGCGGTGTTCGTCCAGGAGACTGGCATCCTTATCGCCCTCGAAGTCGTCACGCCCGGTGCGCAGAGCGCCCGCGGAGAACTCGTGTCAGCAGATACCGCGGCGGGCATCATCAAGATCGCACTCAACAAGGAGCGCACGCTCACCCTGACCGTGACAGCCCGCAGCAAGTTCACGTTCAAGGGGGAGAGCGTGGCGTTCGAACGGCTTGCCGGAAACCGGCGTATCGGGCTGACCGTTCTGTACCTGTCGGCGAACCCTCCGGCCGGGACCGATGGCACGCTGCTGGCCGCGGAAGCCATCCTGCTTGGTGAGCCGGACAAGCAACCCGATACGACCCAGGGCAGGGTCGAAATCGACGTGACCGGCGTGATCCGGGCGATCGACGGCGATACGTGGGTAATAAACGACGTCAAGTTCAAGGTGGTTCGCGGCACAACCAGGATCGAAGGCCAGGCGGTCGTCGGCGCCCTGGCGAAGGCGCACCTGGTCGGCGAGCGGGCGGGCGATCTGGTCGCGACCTTTGTGGTGATTCAGGGGGCGCCCACCGACGGGACCCGCGGGTCGCGTCCAACCGACACCAGGCCAGCACTGCCCGGAGGCGCAGCAACGCCGGAGCCACAGGCGACGGTAATCACCGGCACGATCCAGAGGATCGAAGGCGACGTTTGGGTGGTCAGAGACCACGAGTTCCTGCGCACCGCCCGCACCGTTGTGCACGGGGAACCACGGGTGGGCGCGGTCGTGAAGATGGCGGTCCGCAGGGCCGAGGACGGCAAGTTCGTGATACTCGAGGCCAGGATCGCATCGATCGAGGTTTCGAACACTGGCGACAAACCTGCGACTGCGGTCGTTGCGACTACGCCTTCGGCGAACGAGCAGACACTAGAGGGAACCATCGAAAGGCTCGACGGAGATGTCGTGGTGGTCAACGGCGTGAGAGTCCTCGTGGCCTCGCACATCCTCGAGAAGCGTCTGGCTGGCATGAAGATCAAGTGCGTCGTTCGCCGCACCGACCGCGCAGTGATGGAAGCGCTAAAGTGCGCCATCGTGAGCCAGGCCGCCAAGGCGCCCGCGGCGACTTCGGAGCTCAAGACTCTGACGGGGATCATTGCCGGGATCGAACGGGACGGCCGGGTGTGGGTCGTGGAAGGCCGCAAGCTTCAGATCGCGGCCGACGCGAAGATCGAGGGGCGCCCGGTGGTCGGGGCCCGCTTCAAGGCCGTCGTAAGGGTCGATGGCGACGCGTTGATCGTGGTCGCGGCCTCCATCGTGATCGAGGCGACCGCTCTGCCGGTGGCCTCACCGGCGGCCAATTTCTGATCGTCCTGACCTGACTCCTGATGCCCCAATCCTCCCTCGGGGCAAGTCCGGGCCTGCGGCGGCGGTGACCCTCCTCCGCAACCCTCCCCCGATCGAATCGGGGGGCCAGCCGCCGCAGGCGCCCGGACAACTATTTCTTGCTTGCCACGTTCATGCCGGCTCGGAGCGTCTCGACGATCGTATCGACGTCGAAGACGCACCCGCCCCAGGTACCGCCGCTCGCTTGCTGCAGCGCGGCCCACAGGCGCGTGTCGTCAGGCAGCTGAGGGTGAGGGCGCAGGTCATCGGGCGCGGGGCGACTCTCAAGCTCCCGTTCGCCCCACTGCGGCCCACGTTCTCCGCTCGCGTCGCCCACCAGATCAATGGACCCCTCGAGCCGGTTGCGGTCGACCACGATTCGAATCAGGTCGCCATCCCGCACCTTGCCGATCGGCCCACCGGCCAGCGCTTCGGGCCCGACGTGGCCGATGCATGCGCCAGTCGACACGCCCGAGAACCGCGCGTCGGTAATCAGGGCGACCTGCTTGCCGTACGACAGATACCGCAGCGCGGCGGTGATCTGGAAGACCTCTTCCATGCCGGAGCCCATGGGACCCGCGCAGGTGAGGAGCATGACGTCACCCGCCTTGACGCGGTCGGGCCCCGTGCTCTTGATCGCCTTGATGGCGGCGGCCTCCGACCTGAACACCCGGGCCGGGCCCAACTTGCGGTAGACGCCGTCGGCATCGACCACCGAGGGGTCGATGGCGGTGCTCTTGATCACCGAGCCTTCGGGCGCGAGGTTCCCGCGGGGGAACGTGACGGTAGAGGTGAGCCCCTTCGACCTCGCGCGGTCGGGAGTCATGATGACGTCGTCGGGATCGACGCCCTCGAATTCCTTGAGCCGCTGGCGAACGGTCTGCCGCCGCTTCGATCCTTCCCACCAGTCCAGGTTTTCGCCAAGGGTCCTGCCGGTGGCGGTCATCACCTTCAGGTTGAGCAATCCCAGGCGCCGCAGGTGCAGCATCACTTCCGGCACCCCACCTGCGGCAAACAACATCGATGTCGGATGCCCGACCGGGCCGTTCGGCAGGACGTCGACGATCCTCGGCACCAGCTTGTTCACGCGGCTCCAGTCATCGACTACCATGCGGCGCCGGCCCGCGGCATGCGCAATCGCCGGAATGTGGAGGACCAGGTTGGTCGACCCGCCGGTGGCGGCGTGGACGATCATGGCGTTCTCGAGGGCGGCGTCGGTCAAGATGGCCGAGCTTTTGATGCCGCGCTTTTCGAGCAGGACGAGCGCCTTTACCGAACGCCGCACGTTGTCTAACCAGATCGGCTGGCCCGAAGGGGCAAGCGCGGAGTGAGTTACGGCCAGCCCGAGGGCCTCGGACATGGCCTGGGATGTCCCGGCGGTCCCGAAGAACTGGCAGCCTCCTCCCGGCGAAGCGCACGCCCTGCAGCCCATGTCCTGGGCGTACTCGAGAGTGATCTCCCCCTGCGAGAACCTGGCGCCAATGGACTGGATGCGGCCGGCATCCTCTCCATCTTTCGGGGCCAGCGTGACGCCGCCGGGGACGATGACGGCCGGCACGTTCGGTAGCCCGGCGACCGCCATCATCATCGCCGGTAGTCCCTTGTCGCATGTGGCGATGCCCAGGACCCCCTTCGCGGTTGGAAGCGACCGGACATGGCGTCGGAAGATCGTCGCCGCGTCGTTGCGATACGCCAGGCTGTCCAGCATGCCTGTCGTGCCCTGGGTGCGGCCGTCGCACGGGTCCGTACAGTACGCCGCGAACGGGACGGACCGCAGGGTACGAAACTGCTCGGCGGCCTCGGCGACCAGCACGGTGAGTTCGAAGTGTCCGGTGTGAAAGCCGAGCGCGATCGGCCGGCCATCCGGCGCCCTCAGTCCGCCAGCCGTTGACAGAATCAGGAACTGCTTCCGCAAGAGCTCGGCAGGGTTCCATCCCATCCCGGCGTTCTGGCTGAATCCGAAGACGTTGCCGCTCGGCTCCTCGACCAGGATTTCCGGCGTGAGGGGCAGCTTCCCCTTCGGGCCTTCCGTGCGGGCGAAAACCTGCCACAGCGAGGGGTCCTGAACGCCGTAGACGTCGTCCGGCGCCACTGTCGCGGTGTCGTGTTCTCTCGGTACGGGTCGGGTCGTCATTTTCATCTCGCTTCGATTCGCCATGTCCGCTCGCCAATTGGCGTGACGGTACCCAAACAGTGCCCAATTAGATTACGCGAGGATAACGCGCATGAGCGGCGTATCCTATCCCGGCCTCGCGTGGCGGCTCGCGTGCTGGCCCATTGGCTCCGATTCTCGAGCCCAGGGAGGTTCCTTTGAGGATGGCTGCAAAAGCGATATCGGAATCGGGCCGATTCAGATTCGACGCGCGATATCAAAAAACCGACGGCCGCGGATTTGATATCGCATTTCGGTCGATCCAGATTCGAGGTCCGATATCAGATTTCTTGGGACGGCTCTGGGCACCTACCATGGTTAGCCAGTCAGAGCGGCTAACGTGGGGAGCGACACCGTGAAGATAACCGACCTCCAGTACTTCGTATACGCCCCTAATCCGACGCTCCCGTGGTTCTTCGTGGAGGTCCTCACTGACGAGGGAGTCACCGGGCTCGGTGAGTGCACCGACTACCGCGGCACCCCCTTGCTGGCCGACGGCATCGAAGCGATCAAGCCGATCGTCGTGGGCGCCGACCCGGCGAACATCGAGGAGATCTGGCAGCGGATCTTCAGGCACTACACCACGTTCAGCGGTCGCGGCTACATCTCACACCTGATCAGTGGGATCGATGTCGCGCTCTGGGACATCCGCGGCAAGGTCCTGGGCGAGCCGATCTACAGGCTAATCGGCGGTCCGGTCCGGGAGAACGTGCCGCTCTACACCCACCTCCAGGACTACTGGTACGAGGGCGTGACGGTCGCCGACGCCGTCCGCTGGGCGCGGGAGACCAAGGCAGCCGGATATCAGGCCATCAAGAC
>JACPRT010000003.1 GCA_016189845.1 Chloroflexota bacterium
CCAGCGAGAAGCCGTGGGAGGGCTACTCGCCGCAGCTGCTCGAGCGGGTCGTGACGGCGGCCGCGTCGGTGGCCGTCAGGCTGACCGTCCTGGGCCATCGCGTGGGACTGATCAGCAACGCGATCCCGCTTGCCGAGACGGCACGCATGGTGATTCCGCCAGGCGCGGACCCGTCCCGCCTGACGACGATCCTCGAGTCTCTCGCCATGGTCCGGCCCATCTCTATGAGCCGGCTCGAAAAAGTTCTGGACGCGGAGCGAGGCGCGATTCCATATGGCGCCTCGCTGGTGGTCGTTTCTGCGATCTTCACGGCGCCGTTGAGGGCGACTTGCGAGCGCCTGGCGCAAAGCGGGCACGCCGCGGTCGCGCTGTACGTGGGCGAAGACGAACCGCCGGTCGCCGCCCGCAATTTCGCCGTGATGGCGGGCGGTGAGCGGTTCGACCCGCCGCCGGCTGCCGCCAGGAAGCGTCAGGTACGGGCATGAGCGCCGCCAAGGACCGGGCGCTGTACGGTGCGCTGATGGTCGCCGAGGCGGCATGGCTGTACGTGGCGCTCGCCCTCGCCGGTCTCATGCTCCAGGTCGGAGGTTCCCCCCTCTCCTGGGCGGCGGTGACGGCCATCATGGCCGGCGCCATGCTGGTGGGCTGGCTTGCCCTGGGCCTCAAGGGGGAGACGGCCACGCTGGCGCTGCTGCAGGGTGGGGCCGGCCTCGTCGTCGTGTACGCGGCGGTGGCGGCTCGATCGGGCGACGGGATACCCGGGCTCCAGTGGACCTGGGTCTTCGACCTGGTCGAGGGCGAAATGGAAGGCAGGGCCGTCGTCACGGCCGTGGCGTCGGCGCTGGGCGCGATCTTCCTGTGGCGACGCGGGATCGGGCTGGTGACCGACGACCCCGCTTCCGACAAGCTCCGCCGCACGTTCCGCGCGGGAGTGATGGTCATCGCCGTCGCCCTGATAGTCCAGATCGCCGCGCATCGAGACATCGGCGCGCAGAACGTACTGTTCCCGTTCTTCGCCGCGGCGCTCGCCGGAATGGCGTTCAGCCAGGTTGCCGACTCCGCGGGGCGTGCCGCGGTGGCTGCGTGGACGAAGACCATTGCCGCTGCGGTGGGAATCATATTGCTGGCAGGCGTACTGCTGGGACTTGCCGGAAGCGCCTACGGGGGCGGTCCGCTCCGCCTGCTCGGGACTGCCGCCGGGGCGGTCCGCGACGGCCTGCTCTGGCTCATCAGCCTCCCGCTGCGATGGATCGTCACCGGGATCTTCGCCCTGATGCGCTGGCTGCGGAGCCTGCTCGGCAACGCGGAGCCCGTCAGTCTCGAACAACCGGCCGCGCCATTTGGCAACGATCCCAATGCGGCCGTCGAGGGAGGCCGGGCGGCGGGGGCGGGCATCGTCGAAGCGATCCTGAATGTCATCCAGTATCCGATCATGCTGCTGATCGTCCTCGCGATCCTGTACGTGCTGATCCTGGCCTTCAGAAGGTGGCGCCGGGCCGAAGAGGACGATGAAGAAGTCGACCGGGAATCGATCCGGGGTGACGCCGACCCGGGCAGGGACATGGCGGCGCTGCTGGCGAGGCTCATCCCGTGGCGGGCGCGAGGCCATCGAACGCCCCGGGAGGTCTGGCACTACCCCCTCGGCCAGCCCGGCATTTCAGAGGTCTTCAAGCTGTACTTCGACTACCTCTCGGCCGCGGTGGAGCGAGGCATGCGCCTGGACCGCCACTTGACGCCGATCGAACTCAACGGGGACCTCTCGGAGGCGCTTCCTGGGGCGCCGGTTGACCTGATGACGGCGCGCTTCAACGCAGCGTGCTATGGCCACGAACCAACCTCGCAGGAGACCCTTACGGACCTCGCCGCCGGCCTGCGGACGGCTACCGCGACGGCGCGGAACCCCGCCTAGCCGCGCGCCCGTGGGCGGGCGAGCCGGCACGCGAAGGTGGAGTCACGACTTCAGCCCGGAAGGAAGGCTGGGGCTCCGGCACGCTGATCACTCGGAGCAGGTTCGTTTTGCCTGGTACGCCGATCGGCATGCCGACCACGGCCGCGATGAAGTCGCCGTCCCTGGCGAACCCCGTTTCTACCGCGGCCTTCGATGCCTCGTGGAACATCCACTGAACGCTGTTCAGCGCTGGCGCCTCGAGCGAAATGACCCCCCACCGGAGCGCCAGGCGGCGGCCCGCCGCAGGGTCCCGGTAGAGGGCGAGGATGGGCACATTGGGCCTGAAAGCTGCGACCCGCGCCGCGGTCGATCCCGATTCCGTGAAGGCCACGATCGCGCTCGCGCCGATCTCTGAGGCGGTCCAGCACGCAGAATAGGCAATCGCCTCGTCGACGTGCCGGTTAATCCTGGCGGCTCTCCTGCGCACGAGCGCCTCGTGATCGAGCAGCTTCTCCGCCTCGCGTGCGGTCTCCGCCATGACGACCGTCGACTCGATCGGGTGCTTGCCGATCGATGTCTCGGCGGACAGCATCACCGCGTCCGAGCCGTCCAGGATCGCGTTGGCGATGTCGGCGACCTCGGCGCGGGTCGGCGACGGCGCGTGAATCATCGACTCGAGCATCTGGGTGGCCGTGATCACGACCTTGCCGAGCTCGTTCGACTTGCGTATGAGCCGCTTCTGCACGCCGGGGATCTGCGCGTAGGGCATCTGCACGCCAAGGTCCCCTCGGGCGACCATGACGCCGTCGGCCTCTGCCAGGATAGGGTCCATGTTTTCGACCGCCTGGGCGAGTTCGATCTTGGCGATCAACTGGGCGTTCAAACCTCGTTCCCGCATGTACAAGCGGGCGCGCAGGAGATCGTCGGCGGTCCTGATGTACGAAAGGCCTACAAAATCGACCTGCTGTTCGATCGAGAAATCCAGGGCGGCCCGGGTCTCATCGGTGATGTAGGGCAGGTTGGAAATCCGGCCCGGCACTGCGACCGCCTTCCGGGTCTTCATCACGCCGCCGCTGGCGACCCTGCACAGGATGCGTCCACCCTCGACCGATACGGCCACCATTCTGATGGCGCCGTCGTCGATCAGGATCTCGTCCCCCGCAGCGACATCCCGGTCCAGGCCCTCTGGCAGTACCGGGGCACGTTTGGCCGTGGCGCTGACGGAAGCGCGGTCGCCGCTCATCAGCGTGAAGGCATCACCATCACCGACCTCGATCCCCTCGCCGACGAGGACTCCCAGCCGGTATTTTGGACCCGGCAGGTCGGTGAGGATTGCGATCGGCAGCTCGCACTCATGCGCGACCGTCCGGACGTTTGCGATCGTCTCGCGGTGGATGTCGTGGGTCGAGTGGGAGAGGTTGATCCTGGCGACCGACATGCCGGCCTCGATGAGGCCGCGGATGACGCCGGTGGAGGCGCTTGCGGGCCCAAGGGTGCAGACGATGCGAGTCTTGGGTCTTCTCAGGACGTAAGGCGGGACGTGGTAGGTATTCACGGGGCTATCTTCTCCCCCGGCGGGCAGGCGGGGCAAGCGTGCTAAACTCTCGCCATTCCCCCCGGTGACCCATCAGGCTCACGATCGGACTCGTTTTTCTTTTGACATCTGCACGAAACCTCCTCGATCTCCAGGAGTTCGACCGGCGGCTCGCCGAGCAGCGTGACGCGTATCGGAAGACCGCGACCGAGCTCAAGGCAGAGGCCGGTCTCCCCGCGCTGCGCGCCGAAACGGAGTCGGCCCGGGTCAAGGCTCTGGAAACCAGGGTCCACCATTCGAGGCTCCTGGCCGAGGTGACTGCGCTCCGGGAGCGGCTGCAGCAGATCGAATCTCGCCTGTACTCGGGCACGATCACCAACATGCGCGAGCTCACTGCGCTGCAGGAAGAACAGAATGCGGCCAAGCGCAATTTTGCCACGGCCGAAGAAGCGGTCTCCCCGGCGGCGACGGCGTCGCAGGAAGCGAATCAGCTCTACGAAGCGAAGAAGGCCGAGCTGGCGAAACGGGAGGAGGAGTGGAAGGTCCGCGAGGCCGCCCTCCGTTCCGAGAACCACGCGCTGGCACGCGATTACAAGCTCCTCGAACGCGAGCGCAACTCCACCGCGTCCCACGTGAAGGATGCCGACCTCGCGGCGTATAACTCAATTTTGAAACGCAAGGAAGGGCTGGCGGTCGTTCGTGTGGAACGGGGCATCTGCCAGTGCCCTCGACGCCTCAAGCTACCGCTCCGCGAGATCGCCAAGCTGAAGGATTCGGAAGCCCTGGTCACCTGCAGCAGCTGCGGCCGGATACTGCTGGCTACCTAGACCACCCGAAGCATGCGCGCGGTCGGTTATTTCCGGCCTGGTGCCGGCGGCACTTCCGGGCACGCCCTCCCGCCAGCGCCTCGAAGGCAATTCGAACAGTATTGCCGGGACCGCGGACACGAACTGGCGCAGCTGATTGGCCCCGACGGGAATGTTGGGCCCGACGCCAGTGCGCGGGGCCTGCCGCTCTCGGATGAACAGCAGTTTGCCGTGTTGGAAGGTCTTTGCGCGGACGAGAGGCGGCCCGATCTCGTTCTGATCCCCGACGCCACGCACCTGGCCAAGGATCTGGAAACGTGCGTCGACCGTGTACTCTCCCTGGAGTCTCGTAGCGTCGAGATCCGATGCACTGGCAGCCCGCTTACAGACGTCCTCGAGAGCGCCCTGCGACTGCTGATGCCGTCCCCCGGGACGGCGAGGCGGTTGTCGCGGATCAGGGAGGCGATCGGTTCGAAGGCCCGGCGCGGCGAGGTCCTCGGCCGCACTCCCTACGGGTATCGCGTGGGCCTGGACGGCCTTCTGGAACCGGTGCCGTCGGAGGCCGAAGTCGTTAAGCAGATCTTTGGCCTTTATGCGGGCGCCCCCGATGCTGGCGGGCGGGGCGGCAGGGAAGATGGCGGGCGAGAGCGGCTTGGCCTGCGTCGCATAGCCGCCCGACTCAACGGGAGTGGCGTCCGGACGCGCAGCGGTGGCCTGTGGACGCCGGCAAGTCTGGCGGGAGTCCTCAAGAACCCTGCATACGCGGGTGATTACAAGCGCGGAGGCGTGAGAATTCCCCGAAACCATCCGGCGATCGTCGACCGAGCGACGTTCGACCGCGCGCGGGGGGCGATGTCGAGATGGAAGCCGCGGCGCCGCCCGAGGTCGACGGAAGGCTATCTGCTCGCCGGCCTGGCTGAGTGCGCAAGCTGTCATCGGACGATGCACGGGCTCCTGCGTGAACGCAAATGGGTGCGCAAAGATGGCACGGAGTCGCGCCGTTCTTATCGGTACTACGAGTGCCCATCCAGGCCGGGGAATGGTCCGGCGCATGCCAGCTGGCGTGCCGAGAAGCTGGAGAAGGCCGTATTCGATCGGGTCGGCCGTATCAAGGAGTTGACGGCGGTCCCCGACGCGCAATTGCGGGTAGTCGTGACCGGCGAACCGGCGAGCCGTGACATCGACGCCGCCGTCCGTCGCCTGCGCTCTACAGTGATACGCGTGGCTGCAGGGAGCGCTCAGATGGCGGAGTTCACGGCTGCCCGCGCCCTGTTGCGCAAGTTACGCACCGGTGGCGGCGCCGCAGCCCCCGTCCGCATGTCCGTACGGGACGCTCTTGATGCTGTGCAGTCCGCCGACCGCGACCTCGCCCGGCGCGCAATCACCGCGCTGATCGCCAGGGTCTCGGCCAGCACCGACGAGATCGACGTTCGCCTGAGGCTCGACGCGCCCTAGCAAGATACAATTGTTCTGACAAGGTGGACGGGCGGTCGCCCCGATGAACATCGGGGAGGAAAGTCCGAGCACCACCGGGCAGGATGCCCGCTAACGGCGGGGCGGGGTGACCCGACGGAAAGTGCAACAGAAAGCACACCGCCCCGATAAGTGAACGGTGAGAGCCGGGAGCGAATCGGGGCAAGGTTGAAAAGGTGAGGTAAGAGCTCACCGTCCCGGTAGTGATATCGGGAGCACGGTAAACCCCATCCGGTGCAAGGCCAAATAGGGGGACGTACGCGCCCGGCCAGTCCCCGGGTTGGCCGCTTGAGCCCCGATGCAAATCGGGGACTAGATGGATGGCCGCTTAAAACAGAACTCGGCTTACGGTCTGCCTTGTCGACCATCAGCAGTGGCCGCTCCGGACGACGGGGCGGCCCTTTCCATGCCCGTGAGCGTCCGTTGAACCCGCATCTGCGCGTTACGATACGACGTACAGGCGACTGATCCGGGCACGGTTGGAGAGCCGTATTCCCCTTGGAGAACGTAAACGACGGGGCGCTCATCCAGCGCATGGCATCCGGGGATACGCAGGCGGTTGCACTCCTCTACGATCGGTTCGGGAGGCGGGCGTACTCGCTTGCTTTCCGCATCGTGCGCGACCGGCGGTGGGCCGAAGATGTCGTACAGGAGGCCTTCGTCAGCGCCTGGCGCATGGCGGGCGCCTACGACGCCAGACGTGGAGCGGCCAGCACCTGGCTGCTTGCGATTGTGCACCACCGCGCGATCGACGTCTACCGGCAGATCCGCAGCAGGCCGCCGGTATTCGAGCAACCCGGACTCGAAGCGGACCAGGCGCCGGACGTATTCGACGAGGCGGCGAGGCTGGTGGACGGCGAATACGTGCGGTGTGCCGTAGACAGGCTACCGGCAGATCAGCGCGCGGCGATCATGCATGCCTACTTCGACGGCCTGACCCACCATGAGATCGCGGAGCGCACGGGGCTGCCACTGGGTACCGTGAAGAGCCGTATTCGGCTGGGCATGGAGAAGCTGCGAGAGCTGCTGGACAGGGATCGGGTCGCTCGATGACGACGCATGGCCATGAGTACGTCGAGGGCCTGCTGGCGTCGTATGCGCTCGAGGCAGTTTCCGAAGACGAGCAACGCGCAGTAGGGCAGCACCTGCCGTCATGCGACGCCTGCACCCGAAGGTTGGCCGAGCTTCAGCGGACGGCCGCCTCCCTTGCGGTCCTCCCGGAGCAGCGCTCGCCGCCCGCCGAGTTGAAGTCGAGGATCATGTCGGCCGTTCTGAACGAACGGACGGCCCCGACCCCGGCGAGCCCAATCCCGCGCGCCGGGCGATGGTGGCAAAGCCGTGCGTTCGCGGCGGTGGCGGCCGCGGTCGTCGTCCTGCTTGCGACATCAGCCGTCCTGGGCGCGGGGTGGATGCGTGCACGTGACCACGCCGGCCGTAGTGATCGGCTTCGTGCGCACAGCTACGACGCCCTCGAGGTCATGGCACGAGCTGAGCAACGATGGTCGGTCACCGGCACGGAGGACGCGCCGGGCGCCCGCGGGGTGCTCGCTTATTCCATCGAAGACCGCCGTGCCAGCCTGGTCGTGTGGGAGCTTCCTGCCGTGGAGGGCGCGTCATACAACGTCTGGACGCTCGAAGAAGGACGTCGCGTGCCGGCCGGCCGGATGTGGCAGGAAGCCGACGGGTGGTGGGCTGTCCTGCCCGTCGGGCCGAGGGACCTCGAGGGCATCGGGGTCACGCTGGTCCGCAAGGATGACGGTAAGAGGGCCGACGTCGTCGACTTTCCGATTCCGGATGATCCAGATGGAGGGGCTGCTCGGTAAGGCGGTTCGATGTGCACGTCGAGGGCGGTCGTGTCGCCGCCGACGCCCATCGCCCCGAAGCCGGTCTTGTTGGCCAGGTACCTGAGTTCATCCTCGAGCGCCGCCACATCGGGGTCGGGGTGACGATCGCCCATTACTCGCAGGCAGGCCGCATCCTTCGAGAGCCTGACGCTCTGGTCCTTGGCTCCGCCGAGTCCGACTCCGATCACCACCGGCGGACACGAGAGGCCTCGCCGAGCAAACGCACGTCGATCCAGTCGGCGTCGGGTTCGAACGTGTAATCGATGCTCGGCGCGTAGACGCCGACGTTGTCGCCCGAGTTCTTCCTCGTCAGCGGGTGCACGCGGTTCGCGCGTAGCGGGATGTTCCGAGTGACGTCGGCGACCGCGCGGCGACGCGCTCGTTCCAGAGCTACTGGTTCACCTTCGATGCGAAGCTGACGGCGACTAGCGCGCTCACCCGTACCGAATCGCGCGGATCGCACTACCGCACCGACTACCCGGAGCGCGACGACGCCAGATGGCTCCGCAACATCCTTCGCAGGCTGGGCGACGACGGGATGCCGATCGTCAGTACTCAGGCCGTGGTGCTGAGCCGTCTCGAACCGGCGTGAGCCCTTACCGGCCGGAGTGACACTCCAGTCTTGGTTACGTCCGCCTGGCGATGTATAATTCATACATCATGAAGCGAACACAGATCTACTTGGACGATGACCACGACGCTCAGGTCAGCAAGCGGGCGGCGGCAGTGGGAACCACTAAGTCGGCGCTAATTCGCGAAGCGATAGACGCCTACCTCGCTGGCCCTATGGCTCCGGCCGCAGGACTCGCACGTTTTCGAGCTGCCGTCGACGAGCTTGAGCGGACGTCGATCACTTTTGAAGACGGTGCTGAATACGTCGAGCGAATTCGGGCGCTGGACACCAAACGTCAAGCTGAGCTCGAGCGACGTCGGCGGTGAGCGTCCTGCTCGATTCGTCCGTGGTCATCGACATACTCCGTGCCCGGCCGGAAGCGCTCAGATATGCCCGAGGTCTCCAGGAGGTCCCGATCTGCTCTGAAATTACGCGGGTCGAGGTACTTCGAGGCGTCCGAAGTCCCGAGCGGAGGACAACGGAGCGTTTCTTCGGGGTTGTCTTGTGGATTCCACTCGATGAACAGGTCGGCCGCCGCGCAGGTCAGATCGGTCGGGACTTGCGCAGAAGCCATCCAGGGTTGGCCACCGCGGATCTGGTCATAGCGGCAACCGCGCTCGAATACGGCTTGGAAATCGCCGCATGCAACGTGCGGCACTTTCCCATGTTCGAGCGGCTTCAACCGCCTTACCGTGCTTGACGAAATCGAAAACAGCTGCGAGTTTCCAGGCTGTCGGCGGCGTAGCTAAAGCCTCGACTTCCAGAACGCCGGACGGCGGCGTCCGTGGGCCACGGCCACGATCAGGATTCGGCTGGGCTCAACACGATAGACGACGCTGAACGGATACCTCCGCAACAGGAATCGGCGTGTGCCGTGGACGTGCGACGGCCAGGCGTCTGGATTCCGTTGGATCGCGGTGATGGCGACGTCAATCTCGTCGGCGAACCCGGCGGCGGCAGCTTCGCTCCGCTCCGCGTACCAATGGGCTGCAGCTTCCGCTTCCTCGAGCGCCTCGTCGAGGTATTCAAGTGCGGGGGTCAAGTCTCGCGGCCGCGTGGATCCGACGACGGGCTTCTGACCACGGAACGGTTTTCGCTAGACCCGCATCAATTCGGGCAAGACGTGTGTGAATCTCTGCCGCCCAGGCCGCTTCAGCGTCAGGATCTGTTTCTCTGTCCAAGCTTTGAATCAGTTCGCCGGCCAGGGCCGCCCGCTCCTCTGGTGAGAGTTGAAGCGCGGCGTCGAGCAATCGTCGAGAATCCATGCAACCAGATTACATCGGCGCTTGCTTACACGTCTGCTAGCGCTTGTCACTCATCACCGCAATAATGCGCTTTTGGCCCCCCATCGACGATCCGCGGCGGGTGCTCGAGATGAATCGTGCCGGAGCCTGGCGGGCATCAGTTGGCGGCGCACACCCTGCGGTGCTCACCGGATCGCACAACCTTGGACCCAAGGCGAGCAGCAAAAACGACGAGAATCTGCTGATCATTCGAGATGAGCCCGGAGCGGCCGCGGCCTATGCCATTAACGCCATGGCGGTCTACAACCAGTACCGTTGGCGGTACCGCCGACAGGTTCAGCCCCAGGCGAGGCGGTGGAAGGGGCTGAAGGATAACGACGCTTGGCGGCGTTGGCATCTAAAAGCAGGAACGCCAGCCCGGCGAGAAATCGACTTTTGGGTAGGGGAATGACGGCGCCTCTTCTGGCGTACGTTTGCTGCTCGTCAGACTTGCAACTTGTCCGTTCCCGGATCGGGAGTAATTTCCTCAACTTACGTGCAGGGTGTAGGCCGCACCAGCGCAGATCCACGATGTAGCGACCCGCGC
>JACPRT010000074.1 GCA_016189845.1 Chloroflexota bacterium
AAGAGGATGACGAGGGGCGCAAGGGCGGTTGCCCACAGGGCGAGGACCAGGCGGAAGTCCATCCCTAGCCCCGCGTGGCCGGAGCCGCGTAGGTCCGGTCCTTGAGCCGCGTCAAGGCAGCGGTGGCGGACGGATCCCGATGCTCGAGCAGCGCCAGATAGTAGGAAGTCATGTCACCCAGCAGACATCCTCTGAGCACGTCGGACAGCACCCCACCGCCGCCGATTTCGACCAGCCGATGGGTGACTCCTTCCTCGCGCATCAACTCCGCCGTCAGACGCAACCGCATCCGTATCTCTTCAGACAGGCTCTGCGAGTCGAGGACCAGCACCGACGCGATCTGTCGCACCTTCTCTGGCAGCTGGTATCCCTGCACGCCGTTGTGATTCGCCTCTGGCATATCCTCGGCAATCGCCCAGGAATCGGCATTCTCGTTGAACTGCGTCTTCCAGCGAATCGCGACGCCTGAAAGATGACGGGCGCCGTAGACGACCGGTAACCTGCCCATCAAACCGGCGGCCAACTGCTTGGCCTGGTTGCCGGACGACGGAGATTCTGGCGCCAGGGCCGCCGACATTTCCTTCAACCCGTCCACCGCTGCCGAGAAGTCGTCGCTGGCGTCAGGCAGTGCTCCGACAGCCTGCAGCGCCCTGTAGGGGGCGATGAACGTGTATCCGAGAGCGGCACGGGGCTCGCCACGGTGGTCGATTCTCAGCGGGTCTGTCCCGGCGGAGGTCGCTGCGTCGAACAACTCCCGCGGACCGGTGATCGCCAGGCATCTGGCGCCCTGCCGCCGTGCCGCCTCGAACGCCGACCGCGTCTCGACCGTGCCGCCCGATACGCTCACAGCTATTACCAGCGTATCGGAGTCCACCCAGGCCGGCATGCCGTAGTCGCGCCAAACCGTAACTGGCACGGCGCCGGGCGTGAGATCGGCAATCCCCTTGATCAGCGCCGCTCCGATCCCGGAGCCGCCCATCCCCGCGATCACGACGTGGCGGGGGCGCCGCCGCTGGTCCGCGATACTGGCCTGGCCGCCCAGCTCCCAACCGAGCCTCGCTTGTTCGGCGAGCGAGAGCAGGCGATCGCGCATCCGCGACGGGTCCGCCGACGCTATCGCCGACGGGTCATCCAGCAAACGAAGATTGGCCATAAACCTGGCTATGCTACAATTCCCGGCCTGTTTCTCGAATCTGCTTAGATATGCAGATTTCCGATCGGAGCAGCCCTCCATGACCTCCCAGATCAATGCCGTGCCGAACGCGAGCGTGACGAGCGCCAGGGGTTTTCGCGCCGGCGGGATCTACGCCGGACTGAAGACCCCCGGACCGAACAAGCTCGACCTGGGGCTCCTAGTATCCGATAACCCCTGCGCAGCAGCTGCGACGTTCTCCAAAAACACGATCGTCTCGCCATCGGTCGTCGTGAGCCGTGAGGCGATCAAGACAGGGCGTGCGGTCCGCGGGGTGGTCGCCAACTCCGGCTGCGCCAACGCCTGTGTGGGGCAACAGGGCCTGACCGACGCACGGGAGGTCGTGACCCTGGCCGCGAAGGCTGTCGGCCTGCAAAAGGATGAGGTCCTGATCTGTTCGACCGGCGTCATCGGCAAAGAACTTCCGATGGGCGTGATCCGGGAGGGAATGCCAAAGGTCCGGCTGTCGCCCGACGGCGGCCACGACTTCGCCAGGGCGATCATGACCACCGATACGCGCCCGAAGGAATACGCGGTCTCGATCAGGGCCGGCGGAAAGACGGTCACGGTGGGTGGTTGCTGCAAGGGCGCAGGAATGATCCACCCGAACATGGCTACCATGCTTGCGTTCATGACGACCGATGCCGCGGTCGATCAGGCGTTTCTCAGGAAGGCGCTCTCAGAGGCGGTCGATGCGTCGTTCAACCAGATCGACGTCGACACCGACTCGAGCACCAACGACACCTGCATCCTGCTTGCCAACGGGGCCGCCGGCAATACGCCGCTGAAGGGGACCGGCCGCGACTCGGAGCTGTTTGCCAGGGCCGTGCAAGCGGTGGCCGTGCACCTGGCGAAAGAGATCGCGCGGGACGGCGAAGGGGCCAAGCACCTGATCGAGGCGACGGTCGAAGGGGCCCGGAGCCTGCAGGAAGCGCGGCGATTTGCACGCTCGATCGTATCGTCGCCCCTGGTCAAGACCGCGGTGTACGGCCGGGATCCCAACTGGGGGCGCAT
Organism: Chloroflexota bacterium; assembly: GCA_016189845.1. Classification (GTDB taxonomy): domain Bacteria; phylum Chloroflexota; class Dehalococcoidia; order Lucifugimonadales; family Lucifugimonadaceae; genus VGZT01. Next base: position 2,207 of record JACPRT010000074.1, read on the forward strand.
CATGATGGCGCTAGGAAAGACGGAGCTGCCGGTCGACGAGTCAAAAATCCAGATATTCATTGGGGGCATCCAGATCGTCGAAGCCGGAATCGCCATCCAGTACTTCCCGCAGGCGGTGATCGCCGCGCTCGGGCAGCCCGAGGTGCGTCTTCGTGTCAACCTCAACGCTGGCTCCGCCGTCGGCGTGGCGTGGGGTTGCGACCTCACCGAGGGCTACGTCGTCGAGAACTCCGCCTACACCACATAGCGCCTTCCGGATGTCCGCCCCTCGGCAGGCACGATCCTCCTTGCAGCGGAGGGGGCCGCAATGAAGGAACGCTTCCCTGGCGACAACGTCATCGTCGTCAAGGTCGGCGGCAGCACCCTCGGCCAGGGCGACAGCACGACGCCGGACATCGTCGAGCTGCACAGGCGTGGCAATCGCGTGGTCGTCGTGCATGGCGGAGGCAAGGTAATCTCCGACTGGGTAAAGCTTCAGGGGATCCACCCTGAGTTCGTGCGCGGGCTGCGGAAGACCGACAAGGCCACGCTCGACGTCGCGGTTGCCGTCCTGTGCGGCCTGGTGAACTCACAGCTGGTCGCCGAGATCATTGCCGCGGGCGGTGATGCGGTCGGACTCTCGGGGGTCTCCGGTGGCATGCTCAAAGCCGAGATCCTCGATCCAGAACTCGGATACGTCGGAAAGATCGTGTCCGTCGACCCTCGATCGGTGCTTGCGGTCCTCGATGCCGGATCGATCCCCGTGATCGCGCCGACCGCGCTTCACGCAAAGCCTTCGCCGGACGGGACGGACCGCATCCTGAACGTCAACGCCGACACGTCGGCCGGCCACATCGCGAAAGCGATGCGAGCCAATCGGCTGGTCTTCCAGACCGACGTGACCGGCGTCCTCGACCTCGAGCGCAGGCTGATCCCCCAGATGACCCGCCGGCAGGCCCTGGAGTTGATCGAGAGCGGCGTCGCCGCGGGCGGCATGGTCCCCAAGATCGAGGCATGCACCGACGCCCTGGAGACCGCTGGATCGGGGCACATCATCGATGGACGGGTCGCCGGGGCGCTGATCGCCTGCGTCGACGGGGAACCGGTCGGCACGCGCATCGTCTAGCGCGAATCAACCGGGGGTTGTGTGCCATCTGCCAGGACGCGCTCGCGGAATCGCCGTTACCTACGTCGACGGGAAAGGCCATCATCGTGTCCGAGGGCCGTGCACGAGCAGAAAACCCCGGAACCTTCCCCACCGTAACACTGCGGTAAGGACGCCCCCGTCAAGATCCGGTAGGCCGGGGGCGATGGACGACCGGTAGCGAACCGGATCTGCACGGGGACAGGGTGGCGCGATGAACCAGATGATGATCAACGAACTTCCCGGCCGGGGCCTTCACCTGCTGCTGATGGGCGCTGCTGCGCACGAGGTGGAGTGCGAGGGGCACGTGGCCGTTCAGGAAAGGCACGGGCAGGAAGTCGAGCCCGAGCGTACGCCGCGTGAACTCAGCGTCGCCGACCTGAACCGTCTCTTCCGAGGCGCGTAGGCCTGGGACGAGCGCCACTCGATCCATTGCGGTCCTGCCAGAAGCGTTCGGGCGGAATCTTCTCGGTCCGGCCGGTCCTCCGCTGTAGCCACGGGACGACTCGAACCAGGTTCGCGCCTAAGTCGATCACGGGTCCGTAGGGTCCCAGTTTCTCCTTCGCTGACCTGTAGGTGACGTCGCCACGAGCGATCGCGCGGCACGCGCGCCAGAGCACGGGCACCCGCGCCACCGACCAGAAGAACTGGTCCATGCCCAGGTGCACGAGGTCGTGTACCTGCATCGCGACCTGGACGCTGGCGGCGAGGCCGGATTCCATCGAGCGCTGGTAGCCACAGAGATCGGGAGTTTCGCCAGCCAGAAACTCGAATGCAGAGACTGATGCAGCCCTGCCGCTTACGACGGCGCTGTAGATGCCGTCGCCGGTGAGCGGATCGGCCAGGCCGCCTGCGTCGCCCACCAGCATGATCCGCCCGGACACCAGCGGGCTGCCGGCCCGCCTGAAGGGTATGTGGTGTCCGCGAGTTGTCTGGAGCGACGAGGGTGCGAATCCGTACGTGGCCGTGAGTTCGTGCAGCCTGCGCCGCAGCGTCGGTGCGACGTGGGCCCATCCGGCAACCCCAACGTTCAGGTGATCGCCCTTCGGGAATATCCAGCCGTAGCCACCGGGACAACCGATCGAATAGACCCCCCCGGCCGTCTCCCAATCGGGAGGTACACCGCCAGCGGGCCGGATATTCGCCTCCAGTGCGACCGCCTGCATCATGTCCGGGCGCATGCCCGCCATCCGCGCCGTGGTCCCATTCGCTCCGTCAGCGCCAATCACAACGCGAGCACTCAGGGGTTCGGAATCGCTCGCGATCTCGGCGAGATCAATCCCCTGCTCGATCCCCCGGATAGCGGTCTTCTCTCTCAGAGACGCACCGGCCTCCTGCGCTCGTTCGACCAGAAACGCGTCGAGGCGAAGGCGTTGCGTCATGAGGCACAGCGGGACGTCGCTGGTGACCGAGTCGACCCTGCCGGAACGGCGGACCATTCGCGCCGTTGATATCGTTCGTTCGACGACCGGGGTGATGTCCAGGTTCATCTCGCGTGCGGTACGGACCATCAGGCCGCCGCCGCAGGGTTTGTCGCGCGGGAATGCCGCCTTGTCGACGATCAGCGTCTTGAGGCCACGCGCCGCGCACTCCCGCGCAGCCGTGCTGCCGGCCGGGCCCGCGCCCACTACGATGACGTCGTAGATCACGCGCCGCATAATATCCGCCTTGACACCCCGGCACCGAGCCCCCAAGGCACCGAGCCCGGCAAAGAGGAGCGAGATGACCAACGCGACCGACTGGAAAGCGATCGAGTCGAAATACTACATGCAGGTCGTCCGCCGTCGCCCCCTGGTGCTCGTGCGAGGCCAGGGCACGAAGGTCTGGGACGACCAGGGACGCGAATATCTGGACTTTACCGCCGGATGGGCAGTGCTGAACATCGGTCACTCTCATCCGGCCGTGACGGCCGCGATCCGCGACCAGGCCGGGCAGATCCTGCAGATGTCGAACCTCTACTACACGGTGCCGCAGTTGAAGCTGGCCCAGATCCTGATCGACAACTCGTGCTTCGACCGCGTCTTCTTCGCGAACTCTGGCGCCGAGGCGAACGAGGGGGCATGCAAGCTGGCGCGCAAGTACGGCCGCCTCAGGCTCAACGGCGCCTACGACATCATCACCACCCATAACTCGTTTCATGGGCGGACCCAGGCCATGATGGCGGCCACCGGGCAGCCGCACTACCAGGAGAACTGGAAGCCGCTCATGCCCGGCTTCGTGAACGTCGACTACAACAGCATCGATGCGATCAAGCGGGCGACCAGCGAGAAGACGTGCGCGGTCCTGGTGGAGCCGATCCAGGGCGAGGGCGGGGTCAACGTGCCCGCGCCCGACTACCTGAAGAAGGTCCAGGCCTGGTGCCGGGAGAGGAAGCTCCTCTTCATGGTCGATGAGGTCCAGACCGGCATGGGCCGCCTGGGCAAGATGTTCGGCTATCAGCAATTTGGCGTCGAACCCGACGTGATGACGCTCGCGAAGGCGCTCGGCGCCGGGGCGCCGCTCGGCGCGTTCCTCTGCAAGCAGGAATGCGCCGTGCTCGAGCCTGGCGACCATGGCTCCACGTTCGGCGGCAACGCCCTCACTACGTCCGCGGGCTGGGCCAGTGCGAAGGTGATCGTCGACGAGAACGTCCCTGCGAAGGCGGCGAAAGCCGGCGCCTACATGACGGGCAAGCTGACAGCCCTTAAGGAAAAGCACACCTTTGCCAGGGAGGTCAGGGGGATGGGCCTGCTGATCGGCTTCGAAATGACGGACAACCGGTCGGCGGCGGTGATGCAGGAATGCGAGAAGAACGGATTGCTCGTGAACTCGGTGCGTCCCAACACCATCAGGTTCATGCCGCCTCTGACGGTCTCGAATGAAGAGATCGACCGCGCGATCGAGATTTTCGACCGTGCCCTTGCCACCGTGCCTGCGCCCAAACCTGCGTGACGGGTAAGACCTCCGGTCCCCGGTCCGCCCGGCGGCGCCTCGGTGAAGCGAGATCTGGAATGCCGGCGGCGAAGGTGCGCGCCCGCCAGCTGGCCTCCGGCTATACGGTCTCGCTGCACTACGACCGCCGGCTCTACCGCGAGGACATAGCCGGGTCGATCGCCCACGCAGGGATGCTCGGGCGCCAGGGCATCATCCCGAAGGCGGACGCCAGGCGCATCATCGGTGGCCTCAATACCATCGCGCGGGAGATCGAGTCAGAGAAATTTCCGTGGCGCCCAGATCTCGAAGATATCCATATGAACATCGAGGCACGGCTGTTCGACCTCATAGGCGATGCGGCTGGCAGGCTCCACACGGCGCGGTCGAGGAACGATCAGGTCGCCACCGACACGAGGCTCTACTCGAAGGCGCGGGCAGGTGAGGCGATCGGCTTGCTGCGAGGCGTTCAGGACGCATTGCTGGGCTCGGCTGAACGAAATCCCGGCCTGGTGCTACCCGGCTATACCCACCTTCAGCGGGCTCAGCCCGTTCTTCTTGCTCACCACCTGCTCGCGTATTTCGAGATGTTCGACCGCGATGCCGGGCGTTTTGCCGCCGCCCGCTCCGCGGCGGACGTCATGCCGCTTGGCAGCGGCGCCCT
>JACPRT010000093.1 GCA_016189845.1 Chloroflexota bacterium
ATCGTCTCCGCGTCGGCCGACCTCAGGCCGTCGACGGCGTTGACGACGATCGGGAAGAACGAGATCAGGGCGACGATGATCACCTTCGATGTCTGGCCGGGCCCGACCCACACGAGAAGCAGTGGCGCGATGGCGATGATCGGGATGGTCTGCGATGCGATCACGTACGGGTAGATCGAGCGCTCGAGCGTGCGGGAGTAGGCGATCGAGACCGCCAGGGCGATCCCCACCAGGACCGCCACGAAGAAGCCGAGCAGGATTTCCTGGAGCGTGATCAAGGTGTGTCGGGCAAGCAGGTCCGCAGACGTTCCGAGCTCGCGAACGATCGAAGTCGGGGGCGGCAACAACCATCGAGGCACCGTCAGCGCCCTTACGAGCAGCTCCCAGGCTGCGATGCCGCTCAGACCAAGGACGGCGGCCGGCATCCAGCCGGCTACGAGGTCGGCCCACCCCGGCAGGGGCAGGGACGGTGCGGCGCGCGTCCGGCGTGGCTGGTCTGCCATCAGGCAATTCCGCGCACTTGCTGCGCCAGCGCGGCAAGGAGGCCCCGCTTGAGTTCGACGAACCTGGGGGTGACCAGAGTGCCCTGTGAGCGCGGGCGTTCGGCTTCTATGTCAACGGTGAGCACAGTGCGCCCCGGACGCGCCGACATGACGTAGATGCGGTCCGACAGGAGAAGGGCTTCGTCGACATCGTGGGTTACAAGCAGCGCCGACCGGCGGTCTTCCACGAGCACGCCGCCGAGCCACTCCTGCAGCGACCCCCTCGTGATGGCATCGAGGGCGCCGAACGGCTCGTCCAGCAGGATGAGTTTCTGGTCGCCCAGCATCGCGCGGAGCAACGCGACGCGCTGGCGCATTCCCCCCGACAGGTTCACCGGGTATGTGCCTTCGAACCCGGCCAGACCGAACCTGGATACCAGTCCCCGGGCCTTCGCCCGCGCCTCTGCGCTTGCCACGCCCTTGATCTCGAGCCCCAGCACCGCGTTGCCGAGCACATCACGCCACGGCAGCAGAAGGTCGCGCTGGTGCATGTACGCGACGACCCCCAGCCGGCGAGCCGAAGGATCGCCGTCCAGCTCGACCGTGCCACAGCTCGCTTCCTCCAGCCCGCTCACGATGTTGAGCAATGTGCTCTTTCCGCAGCCGCTGGGCCCGATCAACGATACGAACTGGCCGCTCGCGACCTGGAGGTCGACGCCATCCAGTACATGCAGAGGCGGCGCGCGGCGGTAGCCGGGATACGTCTTGGTGACGCCCGATACCCGCAGGCGTGGGAAACTGGCGGTCACCTTGAGAAAAAGCCTCGCTTCCCTTCGCTGGCATTACCCAGATCAGGTTTGTGGGGTCGTCCCGATGCGTCGGAACCTCTCAGCCTGGCTACTCCAAGCTCCCCCGGGGCGCGTTGTGATTTCGACCGAGTCTAGGAAGGTGTTTCCACGGTGTCAAGTGAATGGGTAGAATGCCCGGAAGCATGCCGACCGTAATCGAGAACCCACGCGAGGCATTCTGGCGCGCCGTTTCCGTCCCCGATCCGGACATCGACGTCGCCACCGCCAGCCTGTGGATCGCCGCTGAGGAATACCCCGGCCTGGACGTAGTCGCCTATCTCGGCAAGTTTGCCCTGCTCGCCGCCCGCGCCAAGTCCAAGGTCCGCCGCGCCCGCTCGGTCTACGACGCCATCTATGTGCTCAACGACCTGCTTTTCGAGACCGAAGGGCTATGCGGCAACCGTTCCGAGTACTACGACCCCCGCAACAGCTACCTCTCGGATGTGCTCGACCGCAAACTCGGCATTCCGATCGCCCTGGGCGTCATCTACATGGAGGTCGGGAGGCGGGCGGGAATCAAGTTGCGCGGCATCGGCCTGCCGGGCCACTTCGTGCTCAGGGCGGGCGAGGGTCAGGCCGAGATCTACCTCGACCCGTTCGACAGGGGCGGCCTGCTGACTCGTAGGGAGTGTGTCGGACTCGTCCGGGCGTCGGCCGGCAATTCTCCGGAAGCCGAACGCTTCCTGGAACCCTACGACAATCGCAGCATTCTGCGGCGCGCCCTCACCAACCTCAAGGCGATCTACCTCAAGCAGAACGACCAGCAGCGCGCCCTGGCCGCGGCGGAGCGGATCCGTGTCGTGGCGCCCGCGTTGTGGGAGAATCTGGCTGACCTTGCCCGCATCCACACCCGTCTGGGCCATTTCGAAGCCGCGGCTCAATCACTGGCCGAATATGTCGACCTTGCGCCTGACAGCCACGACATTGCCACGGCCCGCGAGACGTTGCGCCAGCTGCGTCAGATGGCGCGCGGGCCGGACGAGCCGGCATAGCAATCTGAATCCAGCCGGCGTGTCCGTGACGTATATACACGTATCAGGCGGCCTGGCACGGCGGTGGAGCCCATGCGAGTGGACCGGTCGGCACCCCAGTGGGGCGTTCACGTGGACGTTCGGACCGATCGCGTGAACTACGAGACTCTCACCGACGAAGCCCTGCTGGCGTTGATCACGGTCTCGGACCGGCATGCGCTTGCGGCGCTGTACGACCGTTACGGGCGCCGGGTGTTCGCGCTGGCGGCCAGGATGCTCGGGGATCCACAGTCGTCGGAAGAGGTGACGCAGGACGTCTTCCTGAGCGTCTGGCGGAGGGTCTCGAGCTACAAGGCGGGCAAGGGACGGTTCACGACGTGGCTCTTCAGCATCGCCCACAACCGGACGATCGATGAGCTTCGAAGGAGACGCAGGGAACGGTACCGAGAAAACCCGACGCTCGAAGACCACGTAGACCTTCCTTCGGATACGCCGCCGCCACCGGAGGAGGTCGTAGCGCGTTCGGAGGGCGCCATGGTCCGTGAGGTGCTGGGAACGTTGCCGTTGGAACAGAGAGCAGTGATCGAGATGTCGTATTTTGGCGGGTTGACGCAGGTGGAGATTGCGGAGCGCACCGGTCAGCCCCTGGGGACGGTGAAGACGCGAATGCGGCTTGCTCTCAAGAAGCTGCGGATCGCGTTGACCGAACGGATCGAGGAGAGATCGGCTTGATCGAGGATTCTGGCCAGGCATACTGGGATGACCTGGCGGCCTACGCACTCGGGGCGCTTGACCCGGAACGGCGCCGCGAGATCGAGACGCGGCTGGAGTCCGACCCCGAACTTCGTGCCGAACTTGAAGAGATGCAGGAGATCGCAGCCTCCCTGGCGCTGCTCGTGCCTTCGCAGGAGCCGCCCAGAAGCCTGAAATCGAGGCTTCTTCAGCGATTCGAAATGGAGCTGCAGGCCCGGCGGACGGTTGCCGCTCCGGTTCCGATGCCACGAGAATCGGCGTGGGCGAAGTTCAGGCGGCGCGCCCTGACGCCTCGCGTGGCTTACGTGGCCCCGGCGATGGTGATGGTCGCTATCGCGGCGAGCGCGGTGTCCGTATTCGCGTTCAACAGCCTGGTCGACCGGCGGATCGAAGCGATCCAGGACCAGATGCAAACGGCCGAGAAGACGGCCGAATCGACCCCCGGGGGAGTCACCGCCGCAAATCTCCAGGAGGCCGAGACAAAGCTGGACCAGAAGACGGCTTCCAGGGTGGAAGAGGCCGAGGCCAAGCTGGACGAAAAGACGGCTTCCAGGGTCGAAGAGGTCAAGGCCGAGCTCGACCAGAAGACCAGTTCCAGGCTTGCTGAGGCGCAGGCCGAACTGGAATCCCTGAAGAAGACAGTAAATATCCAAACCAAGCTGATGCAGGTGCTCAACCGGGAAGGGGCTGCGTCGACGTGGCTTGCCGGTCAGGACGAGGCGGCGAATGCGACGGCGGTCCTGGCCGCGAACCGCTCCGGCGAGCCAGCCTACCTCTGGGTGAACGGATTGCCGACCCCGCCCGACGGAAAGCAGTACCAGTTGTGGCTCTACTACCAGGGACGCATCTGGAGCCCCGGGACGTTCACCGTCGAGCCCGCCGATGGCTCTGCGTGGGTCGAGCTGTACCTGCCGCTAGCAGTCACCTATCCGGTGTATGCCGCGGTCACGGTCGAACCGCAGGGGGGGTCGCAGCGCCCAACAGGCCCGAACGTGCTGACGTCCCGCCGCTGACGGCGTCGCCGTGTCCGCCGCCACGCCAGTGGCGCGTACGGATTTGAGCGGCGGACGGTTCCCGTAGTTACTGCTTTCCGCCGGTATACTCGAAGCACGGCCATGCTTCGCAATCTCGATGTCCGGCACGAACCGGTCCCTGGCGGCCAGCCAGCCGAGCGCGTGCGGCGCGAGGCCGGGGACGAGTCGAACGGTGCCTGAACTGCGGCTACACCCGAGACTGCTCGGACCCCTGAGACCGCTGCTGGCAACGTGCGTCGTGGCAGCGTTCGCCGTCATGATTGCCGCATACGGCTGCGGAGGCAGGCCGGTCGCCCCAACTTCCACACCCGCTGCGCCTTCGATCACGGCAGATGAGGTCGTCCGGCGTTCGGCCGAGTCGATGAGGCAGCTGCAGACATTTCGGTTCCGGCTCTCGCACCCCTCGGGTTCCACCCTACTCCCGGGCGGGATCTCGCTGGATGATGCTGAAGGCGCGGTGGTCGCTCCCGACCGCCTGCAGGTCTTCGCGGATGCGTCTTCCGGCCGCAGCTTCGTCAAGCTGAGCGTTGTGGCCATCGGCGACGACGCCTGGGTAACCAATCCTCTTACCGGTAGCTGGGTCAAGGCGCCGCCTGGCGGCAGCCCGTTCAGCACGTTCGACCCGGCCGGTCTGGTCGGCGGAATACTCGCCGGCGTGACCGAGGCCCGGTTCTCTCAGGGTGCGTCTCCGTCGGGAGGGGCTTTTCGGATCCTGGGGCGCGCAGGCGCATCGATCCTGGAGCCCCTCGTCGGGGAGGTGGATCGCGGCCGCACGGTCGAGTTCGAACTCCTCATCGACGCGGTAAGTTTCCGTCTCTCCCGGGCCGAAATCCGAGGCGCGGTGTCCACGGGCGAAGACCCGGCGACCGTCCGGGTCGTCGACCTGTCCGACTTCGACGCCGGCATCGAAATCCAGCCGCCCATCTGATGCCGACCCCGTTCGGCCAGGCGCCGGCCATCCGGCCGAACTGGGCGATGGTCCCGTTGTGCGCTGGCGTCTTCGTCGCGGCGGCCGACCAGACGGTCGTGGTCACGATCCTGCCGGACATGCTCAAGGACCTGCGGGTACCGGTGGGCGAGCTCGATCGGGCCTCGTGGACTGTGACGGGATATCTCATCGGCTACATCGCCGCGATGCCGCTGATGGGGCGTCTCGCCGATCGTTACGGATGGCACGCAACGTTCGTCCTGGCCATGCTGGTATTCGCCGCCGGCTCGGCCCTGGTGGCCTTGAGCCCTCGGATTCCGGGCTTTCTCGGCGTTGGCGGGCCCGACCTCTGGTGGGCGGTCGGGGCGCGCGTCGTTCAGTCGATCGGTGGCGGGGCAGCCATTCCGATCGCACTCGCCGCGACCGCCGGTTCAGGCAGCGTAGCCCGCCAGGCGACAATGATCGGCATCGTGGGCGCGAGCGCAGAGGCCGGCGGTGTCGTCGGCCCGCTGTGGGGTGGCTTCATCGACCACGCGCTCTCGTGGGAATGGGCATTCTGGCTGAACCTGCCGCTGGTTGCCCTGCTGTTCCTGGCGCTTCAGGTCTCGGTCAAATGGCGCTCGATCCCGGCAGGCGCGCCTGCGAGAGATCGGGCGATGCGTGTGGATTACATCGGCGGGGCCCTGGTCGGCTTCACTCTGACCCTGATCACCTGGGCCCTGGTCGACACCGCGGCCCCTGGAACCAGGACGACCCTCCTGGTCGTATCAGCATTCGCGACCGGCGTGGCGGCGTGGGTGTGGGTACGCCGGTCCCAGAACCCGATCGTGCCGCGCGGGCTCTTTCGGACCCGCCCGTTCGCCTGGGCCACGACGACCCACGTCCTCGTCGGGGCTGCGTTGATCACCGCAATGGTGACGGTTCCGCTGATGGCGAATACCGTTCTGGGGATGAGCGCCCTCGAAGGTGGACTGCGGCTCCTGCGGATGACCCTTGCGATCGCAGCCGGAGCCGTGATCGGCGGCGCGCTGACGGCGCGGGCTGGCGGACGCCTCCCCGCGCTGACAGGCCTGTCGCTGGTTGCGATCGGCATGTTCCTGATGTCCCGGTGGAGCGTCGACCTGGTGGACCCGTGGATGACCGTCCACCTCGCCGTTACGGGCCTTGGCTTCGGGCTGCTGATCGCCCCGGTAGTGACGTCGGCGCTCCGCGAAGTCGGGACCGGCGCCCGTGCGACCGCGTCGTCGTGGGTGACGCTTGCCCGCGTGCTCGGCATGGTCGTCGGCCTGGCCGCGATGACCGCATGGGGGACCGCCCGCTTCAACGGACTAGTGGCGGACGCACCGGCGTTCGGGGTGGATCCGGCTTCACAGGACTTGATCAGAGAGCGTGCAGACGAAGCGGGGATGATCGTGTTCCAGGGCTTCTTCGTGGCTGGCGCGGCCTGCGCCATCGCGGCACTGATGCCCGTGTGGGCGATGACCCGCGGCGAACGCCGCGCCGGAAATGGAGCGGGGGTGTGAAGACCTTCCTGCTGGCTTCATGCATCGTGGCGTTGGCGATCGGTTGCGGGGGCCGGCCATCTGCTCAAAGTCCCACGCCGCCGCCTGTTCCGGAGACTTCTCCCGGTCCCACTGGGACGACGCCAGCGCGGACAGTCTCCCCGATCCCGTCTACGCCGACGGCAACAAGGCAGACGGTCATCCCATCGACGGCAAGCACGAGTCCAGCGCCCCGCCCGCGTCCACCGGCGCCTACGGCCACGGCGGTC
>JACPRT010000085.1 GCA_016189845.1 Chloroflexota bacterium
ATCGGCGACCGAATTGGGCGCCCGGGCGTCGCCCGCCTTCGAAAGCGGCGGATCGACGCTCACCGCAACGTCGTCGTGGGCGCCGTGATAGCCGCCCTCGAACTTGGCAATCTTTTCCTTGCCGGTGAACGCCCGCGCCGCTCGGATCGCGTTGAGCGTGCCTTCCGTGCCGGAGTTGACGAACCGTACCTTGTCCAGCGAGGGCACACGGTCCACCAGGATCTCCGCCCACCTGACGACCAGCTCGGATGGCGCTGGAAACGACAATCCCTGAGCCGCCTGCGCGGCGACAGCCTTCACCACGGCCGGATGCGAGTGGCCGAGGATGAGCGTGGTCATGTTGTTGATCAGGTCGGTCCGCGCATGGCCGTCGATGTCGTGCAGGAGAGCGCCCTCACCCTTGACGACATAGGTCGGGAACGGCGCCCACCAGATGCTGTTCCGGGAATCGCCGCCCGGCAGCGAGCGCTCCGCACGCTCCTGCATGGCTTTTGATTTGGGGTTCTCGGCTGTGTACCTCTCGATTTCGCGGTCGAGGGCTTCCTGGAGTTTGCTGGGCATTCAACGGCTCCGGTCGAATCGGGTTTTATATCCAAGTTGCGTGTTCGAAAAGGCTCGCCGCGAATATTACCCCCGTTTCCGGAGCCGCTCGGAGACCGCATCGGCCAGCAGGGGCAGCGCGATGGCAGCCGTCTCGCAGATCGCGACGTCGCACAGCGACGTGATACCGGTACTGTTCGGATTGACCTCGATCAGGCGTGCGCCATTCGCCCGCGCGATGCGCGGCAGACCCCCGGCCGGTCTCACGGTCGCAGAAGTGCCTACTACCAGAACGCAGTCGGCCCGGTCCGTCTCGGCTCTCGCATCTTCGAGTACCGCGCGTGGGATCGGCTCGCCGAAGAGCACGGAGTCGAACTTCACCCTGCCGCCGCAGCGCGCGCAGGGCGAAGGGGCCTTCGAAAGGAACAGGTCTTCCCTTGGAGTCCGGTCGCCGCAGTCGACACACCGCATCTTGTACCGGCTCCCGTGAATTTCCAGAACCTGCCGGCTACCCGCGCTCTGGTGCAGCCCGTCGATGTTCTGCGTGATGACCGTCTGCAGGACGCCAAGAGCTTCCAATCTGGCCAGCGCCCGGTGGCCGTTGTTGGGCCCCGCCACGGCCACCGTCTTGCGAAGCTCGACGACATACGGCTCGACCGACCTCTCGAGCTCGCGTTTCCAGTACGCCTGCGGGTCGGCGAGGAAGCGCTGGTACTGGTCGTGATCGGGACCGCCAAGGCGCGCCCACAGGCCGTCGTCGCCGCGGAAGGTGGGAATACCGCTCTCGACCGACACCCCGGCGCCTGTCATCGCCACGGCATGGCGGCTCGCTGCCAGGAGGCCGGCCGCGAGGCCGATCGATCCGGTCTGGTCAGCCATCAGCATCAGCCATCGGCATCGGATGCGTTCCCGATCACGCCGGAGCGAATCGTCAGCCGCCGGGCCTGATTCAGGAATTCCAACGGTACGAATGAGTAGTCGGTGGTCGTGAGGAGGACCTGGTCGTAGCGCTGGATCGCAAGAAGGACACGCCTCCTGCGGTCGGAATCCAGCTCGGACAGGACGTCGTCGAGTGCAAGCACAGGTTTTCGCCCTGCCGCCTCTTCGAAGAACTCCGCCTCGGCCAGTCGCAGCGCGAGCGCGATCGTGCGCGCCTGGCCCCTGGACGCGAACGCTCCGGCGGGCCGCCCGTTCAGTTTCAGCAGAAGGTCGTCTCGATGCGGACCGACCACGGTCACGCCCTGGGTGAGCTCGCGCCCCCGGAGAGCCTTTACCGCGTGCTCGATCTGTTCTGCGATCTCGCGCACGGTCCCCGATGGGGCCGGTCCGATCTCGTCCCCCAGCCTCGCCAGGTATTCGATGTCAAGCTGATTCCCGATGCCCGCTAGATCCTGGTGCGCGGGCGCGGCATACGCCAGCAGGCGTTCGACCGCCCTCCGCCGCCGGTCGACGATCGCGGCGCCCTCCGCCGCAAGGCGGCCGTCCCAGAAGTCGAGTTCGTCATCTTTGGCGCGGCGTTCGCGGACCAGACGCAGCAGATGGTTTCGCTGCGTGACGACGCGCCCGAACCTCTGCAACGTCCGCAGGTAGGCCGAGTCGGCCTGCGAGATCAGGATATCCAGGTACTTCCGGCGCTCCAATGGCGCCCCTGCGACCAGGTCGATGTCTTCCGCGGCGAACTCGACCACGTTGATCGCACCGACGAACTCGGCCGCCGAACGGACGACGCCGTTGACGCGCAGCGACTTACGCACCGAACCCGAGTCGCCGCTGGCCGCATCGACCTCGAAGTCGATCTGCGCGTGCACCGTCGCCTCCGCATCGCGTGCATACCCGGAGATCTGGGCATGGCCACCGGTCCGGGCGACCTCCCAGCCAATCAGAGATCGGTCGGACGATGCACGGGGCGACTTGGCGATGGAGAGCAGGAATACGGCTTCCAGGAGGTTTGACTTGCCCTGGCCGTTTGCCCCCTGGATTACCGTCAAGCCGGGCTGAAACTCGATGGTTGCGTCTGGGAAGTTCCGGAAGTTAGAGAGCGTCAGCTTGGCTAGGTGGATCGCTCGGCTCCTGGGTGAGATTCTAGCATCGCGTCATCTCCATCCCGCCTTGCGATAATCACACCATGGACCTGAAGCAGTGGATCCGCGACATACCCGATTATCCGAAGCCGGGCATTCTCTTTCGTGATCTGACGCCGTTGCTGGCCCACCCGCCTGCGTTTCGCCATGTGATCGAGAGCTTCGTCGCACGGTTTCGGGCGGACCGGCTCGACGCGATCGCCGTCATCGACGCCCGCGGCTTCCTCTTCGGCTCACCGGTCGCATACGCCCTCGACCTCCCGCTCATCCCGCTTCGCAAGGCGAACAAGCTGCCGCCCGAGACCGTCGGTGTCGAGTACGCGCTCGAGTACGGCCACGCGAGGATCGAGATGATCGCGACCGCGCTGAACCCGGACCAGCGCGTGCTGATCATCGACGACCTCCTTGCTACCGGCGGCACGGCGGCGGCGGCGGTCAGGCTGATCGAAGGCAGGGGAGCGCGGCTTGCGGGCGCGGCGTTCGTCGTCGAACTGATGGCGCTCAACGGCCGCAGGCTGCTCACGGGCATCGAAGTCACCTCGCTGGTGCAGTACTGACAGCCGTGCACGCGGTAACGCTCGATCTCTGGCGGACGCTGATCGACGAGTCGCCGGCCAGCGGCACGGGGACCAGCCGCCTGGATGCTCGAGTCGATGGGCTCATGCGGACCCTCGCGGACGCCGGTCTGGCCTTCCAGCGGTCGCGTATCGAGGACGCCATGGCACGCAGCCGCGAGTCGTTCGATCGCGACCACGATCGGGGGACTGACGTAACGTTCGAGGGCCGCGTGCTCCAGCTGCTCGACTTCATCGAGACTGGACTTTCCCGACGGCTGCCCGCGGATGCGATGGCGGACGCGATTCACGCCGTGGATGCGCCGTTCCTGGACCACCCACCTCTTCCGGTGGCGTCGGCCGGGGAGGTGCTCGAGACCATTGCTCGCATGAACGTCCGCATGGCCCTGATCTCGAACACCGGATTTACTTCAGCGGCCGTGTACCGCGGATGGCTCTCACAGCTGGGGTGGCTGCGCTGGCTGAGCGTGACCACGTTCTCCAACGAGGCGGCGGTGGCCAAGCCGACCCCGGAAATCTTCCGGCGGACCCTGGCCGCCCTGGCGGTGGAGCCTCGCCGGGCGATGCACGTGGGCGACAGCCCGCTTCACGACGTCGCCGGAGCGAAGCAGGCGGGCATG
>JACPRT010000004.1 GCA_016189845.1 Chloroflexota bacterium
CCGTCTGAGCTGCGCCGCGTACTCTCAGAGGCGCTCGCGGCCCACCCTCCGCCATCGCGCGGGCGGTCCGAGGTGAAGATCTACCGGGCCGAGCAGCGGAGGGCGGGCCCCCCGACGTTCGTGTTTCGCACAAACGAACCGGAGCGAATACACTTCACCTACCGGCGCTATCTGGAAAACCGCATGCGCGAGGCGTTCGGCTTCGAAGGGTCGCCGCTGAAGCTGGAGTTTGTGACCGACCGATGACGGGTCCATGGCCGTATGCCATCGCCCTTCCTGTCGCCTACCTGCTGGGCTCAATCCCGTTCGGCGTGATAGTCGGCAGACTCTGGGCAGGGATCGACATCCGGACGGTCGGCAGCGGGAACAGCGGGGCCACGAATGTGCTGCGCACCCTTGGGCTGGTACCGGCCGCGCTTGTGCTTGCGGGTGATCTTGCCAAGGGAATCGCCGCGGTGCTCATTGCCCGATTGGTCTCCGACTCGCCGCTGGTAGCGTCGCTGGCGGCCACCGCCGCGGTGGCTGGACACAGCTGGCCTGCGTTCGCAGGTTTCAGGGGCGGGCGCGGCGTCGCTACGGGCGCGGGAGCCCTGTTCCTCGTGTCGCCGATCGCCGGCGCTTTTGCACTGGTCGGCCTCGTGGTCGTGGCCGTTTCCCGCTACGTGTCCCTGGGCTCCATTGTCGGCACGGCCGCGGGAATGGGCGCCATCATCGTGCTGGCGGCCGCCGGAAGGCTCCACCTCGCATACCTGCTCTTCGGAGTCATCGCGGCAATCCTGATCATCGCCCGCCATCACGCGAACATCGGCCGCCTCCTGCGAGGTGAGGAACACCGCCTCGATCTGCGGCTCACGTCTGGCAACCGGTAACCGGCGGCGAGCTTGGCGCGGATCGGAATTGTCGGTACGACGAGTTGGGGCACCACGCTCGGAGTGATAACGGCCCGGCAGGGCCACACCCCGACGTTATGGGCGCGCTCGGCCGAAGAAGCCGCGGACCTGGAACGGCATCGGGAGAATCGACGCTTCCATCCCGGAGTGCGATTCCCCGAGGGCCTGACCGTAACGGCTTCCGCCGACGACGCGTTCCGGTCCTGCGACCTTGCGATCGTCGCCGTGCCCACATCGACGGTCCGTCAGAACGCGCGCCGTCTGCACGACGCTCTCCTGACATCGCCATTGATCCTTAGCGCTACGAAGGGCGTCGAGCCCGGCACTGGCAAGCGACCTTCAGAGATGCTGGCCGAGGAGCTGGGCGAGCCGGGCCGCGCGGCGGTCGGCGCCATATCCGGTCCGAACCTCGCCCGCGAGATCATCGCAGGCAAGCCCGCGAGTGCGACCGTGGCGTTCCCGGCCCAGGAAGCCGCACTCGCAACCCAGGCGGTGCTCACGTCGAGCGTGTTCCGGGTGTACACGACCGACGATATCGTCGGGCTGGAGCTGGGCGGGGCGCTGAAGAACATCATCGCCATATGCGCGGGCGTGATCGACGGCCTGGGTCTGGGCGACAACGCCAAGGCGGCGATCATCACCCGCGGGCTTCACGAGATCACGAGGCTCGGCGTTGTGATGGGGGCCAGGCCCGAGACCTTCGCCGGCCTGTCGGGGCTCGGCGACCTCGTCGCCACGTGCTACTCGAAGCTGAGCCGCAACCGCTTCGTTGGCGAAGAACTCGGGAAGGGACGCAGCATCGACGACATCCTCGCTGGCATGGACCAGACCGCGGAGGGTGTACCGGCGACGTCAGCCGCAGTCCAACTCGCGGCCAGGCTGGGAGTCGAAATGCCCCTGGCAGAGACTCTCAGGCGTCTTCTGTTCGACGGTCTGGGCGTGCAGGAGGCGGTCGAAGCCCTGATGCGCCGGGCGCCGGTGCCGGAGAGCCGGATCCACACCTTTGGCGCAGCACCTCACTTGGATGTTCCGTCACGCGACGAGTGGCAGCGTGGCTAATCTGCCCGTCGATACCGACGTATTCATTGACGCGTTTGTTGCTGAGCCCGTTCACAGAGTTGCCCGTGGACCGAGCGATCGCCGAGCGGGCCGGCAGGCTGCGCCGGGAGGTCGGGATCCGCACCGCCTCGGCGAGGGAACGAACGAGATCCAGCGACTCGTCATCGCCCGGAACCTGCTGAAGAAATACCAGGCGTGACCTTTCCCATCGGTTTTCGAGCCTGATTTGACCGTAATCGTTGACAATCCCTTCAACCGGTAGATAGGATTGGCCGCCCGACGCGGGCATCTCGGAGACTCGATCCGAAGGGGGCCCTGGAGGAGACTCTATGTCGCTGCCACGGTTATCCGCCAGTCGCTGGATCGTCGTGCTGTTGCTGAGCGGCGCCGCAGTCCTGGCCGCGTGCGGCGGACAGGAGGTCGTCGAGAAGGTCGTCAAGGAGACGGTCGTCGTCGAGAAACCGGTCGAGAAGGTCGTCAAGGAGACGGTCGTCGTCGAGAAACCGGTCGAAAAGGTCGTCAAGGAGACGGTCGTCGTTGAGAAACCCGTCGAGAAGGTCGTTGAGAAACCGGTCGAACGCACGGTGGTCGTCGAGAAAGTCGTCGTCCAGACGGCCACGCCTCAGCTTCCTCCGACGCCGACGCCCCGGCCGGCGGTAAAGCCTGCGCCCAAATCGAAGAACCCGCGCGGCCAGCTGCTCTGGGCTACTGTCGAATCCGACACAATTGCGGGGGGCTTTAACGCCGTCAACCTGTGCTGCGGTGGGAAAGCATTGGGGGTCGTCGAGACGCTCTTCAGGCCCACGCATGAGAAGGGGACCGAGACGCCGCTCCTTGCAGCGTCCTGGAGGCTTGACGACAAGAATAGCCCGCCCAAATTCGTTGAAGTGACGCTCAGGAAAGGCGTCGCTATGCACAAGGGGTACGGGGAACTTACTGCGGACGACCTTGTCTGGTCGGTCAACGACACCAACGCAAACACGTCGGCGCAATACGGCTCAGGATCGGTAAGCGTCACGGACGGCTCCGGCGAGTGGGCAGGGTTCCTAGGCAAGACCCCCGCCGAGAAGATAGACACCTATACGGCGAAGATCTACTGGACAACCTTCGACCCGCGGTGGACCACCTGGTTTTTCGGGCAGGACGGCCTGGGCGCCGGGGTGGTCAGCAAGAAGGCATTCGACGAGAAGGGCCGTAACTGGAACCTGGATAACATCGTCGCGACTGGGCCGTTCGAAGTTGCGGAATGGAAACGCGGCGAGAGCACCACTATCCGGGCGGTACAGAACCACTGGCGAAAGACCGCCCAGGTCCAGACCATCAGGCGCGTTCTCGTGCCTGATGAGACCGTCCGGCTGGCAATGCTGCAGACCGGCGAGGCCGATATCGGCGACGTTAGCCAGAAAAACGTCCCGGAAGTGCAGCTATTCGGGATGGTCGCCAAGGGGTCCGGCACGGCGCAGATGCTGACCGTCATGTTCGCCGGGAACCTGTGGGAGGATACGCACCCAACGACCGGAGCCAAGCTTGAAATCCTCACATATGGCGCCGACCAGCCCTGGCTGGGGAACCCGCGGGCTCCGAACGACGCCAACAACCCAAAGGACATGACCGACATGGAGCAGGCGCGGCTCGTGCGTCAGGCTCTGGCGTTGGCGATCGACCGCGACCTGGTGAACAAGGCGGTCCTGTCCGGCCTCGGGTGGCCGGTATACATCCCGTACTTCGACATCAATAACGCCAACTGGAACAACAAGTGGAAGGTCCCGCTCGACCCGAAGAAGGCCGAGGAGCTGCTCGACCAGGCGGGCTTCCCGCGCGGCAAGAACGGCGTCAGGTTCGAAATGCCCTTCTACGCCTGGAACAACCCGGGGCCGCTACCCCACTTCGCAGATACCGGCGACGTGGTTGCGCAGATGTGGCAGAAGATCGGCGTCGACGTGGCAGTCCTTCACTACGAGTACGCGGTGTTCCGGCCTTCCCTCGTGGCAAGGTCTGCCACGATCCCGTGGGTGGACACCGGACCGCTGGAGAACTTTTCGACCACGCCATGGGACTGGCCGCGCGGCGGCCAGATGAGCGCCTTGACACGAGGCGGCAAGAGCCATGGCATCGAATTCGCCGAGGCGACGCAGAACTACCTGTCTGTCGGACTTGAGCCAGACGTGGCAAAGCGGATCGCGCTCAACAAC
>JACPRT010000086.1 GCA_016189845.1 Chloroflexota bacterium
CCACCCGGCCGTACTCGGTCCCGATGGAGGTCCTGGAGCAGGCCAGGAAGGCCGGCAAGATACGCCACTATGGCGTGTCGAACTTCACGACCGACATGCTCTCGGAATGCCTCAAGCCCGGGAGACCGGCCTGCAACCAGGTCGGGTACCACATCTTCGACCGGCGACCCGAGGCTGCCACCTTCCCGTTCGTGATGGACAACCAGATCGGCATAATGGCGTATGGATCGATGGCGCACGGTCTCCTGACGGGCGCGTGGAAGCCTGGCCAGACGTTCGGAGACGACGACTGGCGCAGGAACGGCAAGAATTTCGGGCTCACGACATGGGCCCCAGAGAATCTGCCCCGCAACCTGGCCATCGTCGACCGGCTCAAGGGGGTGGCGAAGGCGCACGGGAAGACGCTCCCGCAACTGGCGATCGCGTGGGTGCTATCGCACCCGGCCGTCACGGTAGCCCTGTGCGGCGCCAAGGCGCCGAAGGAGATCCTGGAGGACGTCGGCGGCGACTGGGTGATCCCGCAGGCCGTGCGAGACGACATCAATCGGATGGTGATGGCCGAAGGCGCGGGCATCGGCAAGGTTGGCGATCCCGGTCCCTAGGACGGTCAGATCAGGGCGACGGCCTTGGTCATGCCAGCGGTCCAGCCGCCGTCCACGTTGTAGGCCGCGCCGGTCACGAACCCCGATTCGTCGCTCGCGAGAAACAGAGCGACCTCTGCGACGTCCTTGGGGCGCCCGATCCGTCCGGCCGGCGCGATCCTCCCGGCGAACTCCCTGCCCGCGGGGTTCTCTTGCAGGAACGGTTGCGACATCGGCGTGTCGATCCATCCCGGACAGATGCAATTTACGCGGATGCCGTCCGGGCCGTGGTCGATTGCCATCGCTCGCGTGAGCTGCATCACCGCCCCCTTGGTCGCGCAATATCCCGCGATGTCCGACTCGGCGTAAAAGCTATTTGCGGATGCCGTCAGGATGAATGAGCCGCCCCCCGTGCGCTTCATCTCGGGCACGGCGTACTTGGCGAGCAGGAAGGAACCCTTGACGTTCACGGCGAAGAGGTCGTCCCAGTCCTGCTCGGACAGGTCCAAGACGCTCCCACCTCGCATGATCCCTGCATTGCTGAAGACGACGTTGAGCCTGCCGAAGCGGCGGACGGTTTCGCTGACAAGCTTCTTCACGAGATCGGCGCGCCTGACGTCGACCGTCATCGGGACGATGTGGCCCTGCGCGCCCGCGGGCACGGACTCGGCCGTTGTGAGTGCGGATTCCTGGTTGATGTCCGCAGCGGCGACGTTCGCGCCCTCCATCGCAAATCTGTGTGCGCTGGCGCGGCCGATCCCGGATCCTGCGCCAGTGACGATCGCGACCTTGCCGGTCAGGCGTCCCATCCGGTCCAACCTTCCTTTCTTCGTGGGTTCCTATCTCAGCCTGCGGTACACCGCCCCGCCCAGCGCGAATGCGGCGACATGGCCGTCCGGCCCGGCCTCGAAGACCGCAAGCTCCCCACCGCCCCGCCCCCCGACGACCTCGAACGCCAGGGCGTCCCCGGTGGGCTCGAGGCGCGCAGGCGCGTGCAGGGAGCGGGTCCCGGGCGGCAGTACGAGCCGCAGGGCCGCGTCTCGCCATTCGACGTTGGTGAATAACACGTCGCGGGCGACGTATGCTCCGAGCAGCCGTCGGTACTGCTCCGGAACGGCTGCGGGAGCCACCTCGACAGCTGGCTGGCGCTGCGCAATGGCGTCGTTGAGCGCATTGAGCGCCGGGACCGCGACATCCTCCGGTCCGTCGTGCCAGCCCAGGTTGGTCAGGAATATGAAGCCGATCCCGTGGGCAGGATCGAACTGGACGGTCGTGCGGTGGCCAGGCAAGCCCCCACCATGATTCACGTAGATGCGGTCGCCGGAGCGGGTCGACCGCCACGGGAGCCCGTACCCCGCGCGCCAGTCCGGCTCGAGGATCTGTGGCCGGTGAATCTCCCGGATGGTCGCAGGGCTCAGGATCGTCCTTGACCGGGCCTGTGATCCGGGCCCTTCGCTGAACGAGGCGCCGGACGATAGCGCGGTCCCCGGGCCGGCTCCACCGTCGCCCGTCGCCCGGTAGGCCGAAAGCTGAAACGAGACCCATTTCGCGAGGTCTTCGACCGATGAGTAGAGTCCACCGGCCGCGGCAAGACCGCCAATCGGGTGATGGTTGGCCCGGACAGGGGAATCGGAGTAGGCATCGGCGTCGTAGCCGGTCGCGAAGCGGCGACCGAGCTCAGGCGTCAACTCGAATGTGGTCGACGCAAGGCCAAGTGGCCGCAACAGGTTCCCCGCGACGTACCCCGCATAGGGAGTCTTGCTTGTCCTGGTGATTACTTCCCCGAGCAGGGCGAAGGCCAGGTTCGAATACTTGAACTGCGTATCCGGGTCGAGGACTACCTCGACCTTCGGCAGGCTGGCCAGAATGCGTTCGAAGGGTGGGAAGTCGAGGGTTTCCCAGTACCGGAAGGGCGCTTCGCTGACCAGGCCAGAGTGGTGGGTCAGGAGGCGCCGGATGGTTACCTGGTCCAGGTCGCCCCGCTTCGCGTGCGCCCGTCCGAACTCGGGGATATGCCTCGAGATCGGGTCGTCCAACGACAACCTGCCAGCGTCCCTGAGCTGCATGATCGCTGCGCCGGTGAAGGTCTTGGTGATCGACGCTACCCGGAACAGACTCCGGACATCTGCGGGCCGTCGCGATTCCAGGTCGGCAAAGCCGAACCCCTGGGACCACTCCAGCCGGTCACCGGAAACGATGCCCGCGGCCGCGCCCGGGATCCCGTACCTGCCAATGGCCGCGGCGATGATTTCACGTATTCGGGGAAGCGCCGCGTCAAACGGACTGTCTGCCAATTCAGCCTCCAAGCGCGCACCAGCCGCGCGTCGGCCACTCTAGACGAGTGAGGCGAGGGTTCACAAGGAGGCGAGTCGGACGCGCCGACGCGGAGCGCGCCACCCGGTTTCGAGTGCCGCGGGGTATCGCGCCTAAGCGCGGACGGCTACGACGTTCAACCAGTTGCGAGGCACAAACTGGATCTTGAGGTCTTCGAACGCCTCTTTCGCGCCGCGCTTGAGCGAGTCGCTGCCGGCTTCGAGAGGCACCCCGGGCAGGGTCCCCTCGATGAAGTCCCGGAAACCGCTGATGTCGATGTAGCCTTCGAGTGGGAACTCGACCGGGATTACTTCTGCCTTGCTGACGCCAAAGCCGTGCTCCCTGAGGAGGAGCTTGTACCCTTCCGCGGAAAGCTGCCGCCGCGCTTCGGTCTTGTCTGCTTTCACAGGGCGCAGGCCATGTTCCCTGACCAGGATGCGCAACGACCGCATCATCCACCGTCGGTAGAAGGTTTCGCTTTCCGGCGGGTTCGAACCCTCGAAGAACGTCGTGTTGAACGCGAGCGTCCCGCCCGGCCGCAACGAACTACGCACATCGTCCAGCAGCTTTCCCTTGTCGGGGACATAGTGGATCGAGTTGCAGTACACGATCGAATCGACCTGGTCCTGAACGGCCGATCGCAGGTTCTGGACCTCGGCCTGGACGAACTTGACCATCGCCGTCTTGCGGTCTCCAAGCTCTGCGATCGCCTGCCGGATCGCCGCCGAGGAGTGGTCGATGGCGTAGATGACCGTCTGGCGCGCCGACACGATGCGGTCGAGCATCAGGCGCGTAACCGCGCCGGTGCCGCATCCCAGGTCGACGATCGTCTGGTTCTTTCCCACGTCTGCGAGATCGAGCAGGCGCGAATTGACCTGTCTGTAGAAGTCCAGATTGGCAAAGCGGGTGAAGGAGTAGTCGGTCAGGTCCCTGGTGGATTCGGGCACGTATTCCTCCCGCAATGCGGAAGCGGCACGGTCATAACGCGGGCAGACAGCAAGTAACCGCTGAGAGCCGCCCAAGGTGTGATTCTACACTGGTCAGGCAACGTCAGCATCGAGAACCGCCACGCTGGACGACTTGAATACCAGGAAGACCTGCTGCCCGGCCACGAGCTTCAGATCGGCAACGGCGCTTTCGGTCAGTTCAGCTATGAGCGGCGTCCCGATGTCGACCGCGGCGTATGCGCGACCGGCGTCCATGTCGAGGTTCTTGAGCGTCGCGGCTAGCACGTTCCGGGCGCTCAATCCCTCGGGCCGGCGGATGGCCAGGATGATCTCCGAGGCGCCAATCGAGACCATGACACGCTCGCCCTTCTGGCGACCGCCGACGGGTGCGAACAACGTGGCACTGCCGACACCCACACGCCCTGCACCGGTCGAACCGGCATCGAGGACCTCTCCTTCGAGCAGGTTCTCGAGCGCGCCGGACTCGTGCCAGAAACCCGCCGTGCGTTCTAGCAGCAGCCGCGATGGGCGATCGAAGGCGCTGATGCGTCCGCCCTGCATCAGAAGGGCACGGTCGGCCAGCGCCAGTGTCTCCGTGATCGAATGCGAGACGTAGAGCATCGGAATGCCCAGATCACGCCGTATGCGGCGCAGGTATGCGACGACTATCCCGCGCAGGCCTGCATCGAGCGAGGCCATCGGCTCGTCGAGGAGCAGCACCTCGGGGGAAGCGGCCAGCGCACGGGCAAGCGCGACCCTCTGCTGCTCCCCGCCGGACAGTTGCCTCGCCGGACGGGCCAGGAGGGGCTCCAGGCGCAACAAACGGATCACCTCGTCGACGTCGATACGCCGCCGGCTGCCGGGCGCCAGTTCCAGGCCGTATCGGATATTGGCCGACACCGTCATGTGGGGGAACAGGGCGCCGTCCTGGAAGACGTACCCGATTCGCCGCCGCTCCGGACTTACATGGACCCGTTCTGCGGACGAAAAGAGAGTCCTTCCGTTCAGGACGATCGTGCCCCGGTCCGGCCTGAATATGCCTGCGATGCAGTCGAGGGTCGTCGTCTTCCCGCTACCGGATGGACCGAAGAGAGCGGTCACGCCCGGGAACGCCTGGGCGGCGCAGTCGAGCGTGAAACCCTCGATGCGCGCGTGGAGGTCGAAGCTGAGGACAGGAGCGCTGGTCACCGCCGGCTGCCTGCGGCCCGGTCCCTGACGAGCGATGTGGCGCGCGCAAGCAGGTAGTTGTGCACGGCGATCGACGCCGCCGCCAGGGCAACCGTCACTCCGATCAGGCCAAACGCGGCAGAATCGTTGCCGGCAGAAATGCGCGTGAAGATGGCGAGCGAAAGCGTCTGCGTCTGGCCGGGGATGTTCCCGGCCACGACGATGGTCGCCCCGAACTCGGAAAGCGCCCGCGCGAAACCGAGCAGCACACCCGCCAGGATCCCGGGGTATGCAAGCGGCAGCGTGATCGTGAAGAACACTCGCCACGGCCCGGCGCCAAGCGTCCTGGCGGCGATCTCGACGCGGCGGTCGACGGTCGCGAACGCCACGATGAACGCCCGCACCGACAACGGGAACGCGACGACTGCGGATGCGATCGCGGCCGCGACCCAGGTGAACGCGATGTCCCTTCCAAGGACGTCGAATGCGAGGCGGCCGACAGGGGAGTTTCGCCCGAGCAGCGAGAGCAGGGCGAACCCGATGACCACCGGCGTCAGCGCCAGGGGAAGCGACACCAGGACTTCAATCCAGAACCTTCCGGGGACCCGCCGCCGGACCAGCAGCCACGCAAGGCCCAGGCCCGCAGGGACCACGACCAGCATGGCCGCGCCCGACACCTTGAGCGTCAGCAGGACTATCGACAGATCGGACGGCATCGTTGGTCTCCAGTATCGTCAGGGAACGGGTTGAAAGCCGTGCCTGGTGAAGACCTCACGAGCTCGAGGACCGCCCAGATACTCGAGGAACGCGCCGGCTTGCGCCTGGTTGCGGGACGCTGACACGACCGCAGCCGGGTACAAGATGCGGGGGTAGAGTTCGGCGGGCACGACGTACACGACCTTCACGCCGCTCATCGCAGCGGCATCGGTCTCGTACACGAATCCGAACTGCGCAGTGCCTGCCGTCACGGCCGCGGCGGCATTCCTGACGTCGAGGCCGGGTATCAACCGTGGCGAGACGGCATCCCAGACGCCCGCCGCCTCCAGGGCGGCCCTCGCGTACCGTCCCGCGGGGGCCAGCTGAGGGTCGGCGATCGCCACCTTGCCAGAATTCTCGGCCGCCAGTTCTGCGAGCGATCCGAGCGCGGTGCCGGACGAGGCTTGCGCGATCACGACCAACCGGTTGGCGGCCACGGACCGCCTGCCGCCCGGCACGGTGAAACCTCCCGCTTCCAACGCATCGAGAGGCCCCGCGCCGGCAAAGACGACGGCGTCCGCCGGCGCGCCATTCCTGATCTGGGCTGCCAGCGAGTCCGACCCCCCGTAGCTGAACCTGACGTCGATCCCGGTCGCCTCCTCATATCCGGTCCCGATCTCGTCCATGACCTCGGTCAGCGATGCCGCAGCCAGGACCAGGACCTCACCGGTACGTTCGTCCCGTCCGCATGCCGCCCCGGCGGCCAGGAGCAGGAGCGCCCACAGGAGCCAGATGCGACCTACGGTGCGGGGCATGCGCAGGAGTATAGAAGGTGCCCTATAG
>JACPRT010000098.1 GCA_016189845.1 Chloroflexota bacterium
CCATGCGGGCCCTACTCGCCCAGCGCGAACCGGCTGAAACGCCTCACACGGATGTTCTCGCCGGTCTTCGCGATCACCTCGGTGACGACCTCTCGGACGGTCTTGCCGGGGTCCCGGATGTACGCCTGATCGAGCAGCAGCCTGTCCTCGGACACGTCGCCTGCGTCGACCGGGACCGATTCACGGTCCAGGAACGCGGGTGACATTGCCGCGATCTGCATCGCAAGGTTCCGCGCGAGTGTGCGAAATTCCTGGGTACGCGCAACGAAATCCGTCTCGCAATTCAGCTCGACCAGGGCGCCGACGCGATTGCCGCTGTGGATGTAGGACTCGACGAGTCCCTGTGAGGTTTCGCGCCCGGCCCTTTTTGCGGCCGACGCGAGCCCCTTCTGGGCAAGGATCTCCTCTGCCTTTTTGAGGTCGCCAGCGGCGTCGTCGAGCGCCTTCTTGGCGTCCATCACCCCTGCGCCTGTCCTGGCGCGGAGTTCCTTGACCATGTCTACCGTGACCTGCAACTTGCTAACCCTGTGTTTCTTCTTTTTCGGAATGCTCCGACGCGGCCTCGGTCGCCGCTTCTACGCGGGCCCGCGCCAGCCTGGCTGCTGCGGCCGCCTGCGCCGTGGCGCGCGCCTCCGCTTCCTGCTTTTCGATCTCGGCCACCTCGGCGAGGCGGTCCTCTTCCGCCCGCTTGAACCTCGAGCGTCCGTCGAGAATCGCGTCGGCGAGCCGGGTCGTGATCAGGCGAACTGCCCGGACCGAGTCGTCGTTGCTGGGAATGGGGTAGGTAACCTGCGACGGATCGGAATTGGTGTCGACGATCGCGACAATCGGTATGTTGAGGCGCTGCGCCTCGGCGACCGCGTTCCGTTCCTTCTCGATGTCGACGACGAACAACGCGTCCGGCAGCTTTGTCATCGTCTTGATGCCGCCCAGGTAGTTGTTAAGGCGGTTCACCTCGGTCGTGGCGCGCAGCTCTTCACGCTTTGTGTGGCCGAGCGGCTCACCCTTGGCCTTTCGCTCTTCCATCCTCACCAGGAAGTCCACCCTCTCCTGGATCGTCTGGAAGTTGGTCATCAGCCCGCCGAGCCACCGGCGGTTGATGAAATGGGAGTCGCAGCGTGTGGCCTCGCTGGCGATCGTGTCCTGCGCCTGCTTCTTCGTCCCGACCATGAGCACGACCCCGCCGTTGGCGGACAACTCGCTCAAGAATTTGCATGCCCTGTCCAGGCACTGGAGCGTTCGTTCCGGGTTGATGATATGGACCCCGCCCCGCTTGGCGTAAATGTACTGGCGCATGTTCGGGTGCCAGCGTTTGGTCGGGTGCCCGATGTGTGCGCTGGA
This sequence comes from Chloroflexota bacterium, assembly GCA_016189845.1. GTDB lineage: Bacteria > Chloroflexota > Dehalococcoidia > Lucifugimonadales > Lucifugimonadaceae > VGZT01. The sequence goes on from JACPRT010000098.1 coordinate 1,342, forward strand.
CTCCAGTAGCGAACGGACGGTTAGCGCCTCGCTGCCGGGGACGTGTTCAACAGCCTGCTGCATTAACATCGCCTTCTTCTTGCGTGTTCGGGGGTTGACTCTGGACCTGCGGTTAGCGCGCGCAAAAAAGCCCGGTCGCAGAGCTTCCGGAAATCCTCGCCGAGTATATCACAGCCCGTATCCGCGAATACGGATTTCGTCGCGTGCCGTCGCGTGCCATCGGGTACCGGCTAGTCGGCCTCCACCCAGCTATGACGCACCGCCATCGCCGCCGCCTCCGCACGGTTGCCGGTCCCCGTCTTCTTCAGGATTTCCGAGAGGTAGTTCTTCACGGTCTGTTCCCGAAGCCCGAGGATCGCGCCGATCACGCCGTTCTTGGCGCCCTTCGCAACCTGCGAGAGGATCGCCGCCTCCCTCGCCGACAGCGGGTTCGGGTGAGCGGCCGCGGCCCGCAACCGGCCCAGGGCGGTCGCCGCCAGCGTCGGCCGCCGTGCGATCTGGGCGAGTATCGGGCATTCTCCTGCCGCGACCTGCCTGACGACCGCGGTGACCTCGAAAGGCGACGGGCGGGAAGGCAGAAGCGCCCATGCGCCTTCCCGGAGCGCGCACAGATACGCCTCGTCGTCGGCGGCGCTCGACAGGGCGATCGTCCTCGCCGAGCTGACCCCATGGATGGCGGGAATACCCGTGCCCGGCATGAAGTCGAGGATGACGACGTCGGGCGCCGGCGCCCGGTCCGCCTGGGAACCGACGACCGCGAACACGCCGTTGCGCCCCAGGCACGCGGTGACCCGTTCGCAAAGAGGCGCGTGCATGAGCGCAACCACCACGCGGACTGGCGTCGTCGAAAGCTGTTCCGACGGCTCGATCGAGGAGGTCGAGCGGGCCGCCCGCAGGCCGCGCGCGGTACGTGAGGAAGATGCGGAGGCGCGATGGGTTTTCAGCATGGACGCGGGGCGCTCACGTCGAGGTTTTTCCGGTCAGGTAACGTTGTACCACGCGCCCACACTCGTGGACCGACATCCAAATCATGGAAGATCGTGACAGTTTTGACTTGCTTTCCCAGCCGAAGGCGCAGGTGGGGAAGCCCCTGGTGATGACAGGAGTAAGTCTTGACAGCGACCGCTGAGGGTTCTCGGGGCGCATTGCTGCGCCGGGGGGTCATTCTCCCGGCCGCGGCGGGTCTCGCCGTCGTCGTGATCGCGTTCGCGGGCGGTCTCGCGATCGGTGGCACGGGCGGGGCGGCTGTGTCGGGCGTGGTCGGCCTGTCGGCGCGTTCCACCAGCTTTCTGGGCGATCTTGGCATTGCCCTCGGCCTCGGATTCGCGTTCGCCGCCGGGATGGTCGCCGTCGTCAATCCGTGCGGCTTCGCGATGCTGCCCGCGTATCTGGGCCTGTATGTCGGGGCAAACGATGCCAGGGGTTCGAGGGTCGAACACCGGCTGAAAAACGCGCTGGTCGTCAGCGCCGCGGTCGGCCTGGGCTTCGTCCTGCTGTTCGGCACCGCCGGGCTCGTGTTATCGGCCGGCGCCCAGTCCGCGGCACGCGTCTTCCCGTACGTGGGGCTCGCGGTCGGCGTCGCCGTGGCTGCGATGGGCGCGTACATCCTGGGCGGCGGCAAGCTGTATACCGGGACGGCTTCGAGGGCCGCCGACCGCATCGGCGATCCCCGGGACGCGACGTTCAAGGGCTATCTACTATTCGGCGTCAGCTATGCCCTGGCGTCGCTCAGCTGCACGCTGCCCGTCTTCCTCGCCCTGGTCAGCAGCTCGCTTGCCACCGGCGGAATCGCCTTCGCCCTCGGCCAGTTCATCGTCTACGCGCTCGGCATGACGTTCGTCATCCTGGTGCTCACGGTCAGCCTGGCCCTGTTCAAGGGCGCGCTGGTCGGCGCCCTGAGGCGGCTCGTCCGATTCACGCAGCCGGCGTCGGCCGCGCTCGTCCTGCTCGCGGGCGGCTACATCATCTTCTACTGGCTGACCGAGGGCGGCCTGGCGGCGAAGTTCACCTAGCGTCGCCAGGCCGAAAAAGCTCAGCTGGCGAGGTTCGGCCAGGTCACTTGCATGTATTGGACAGTGTGCCGATGCCCGAGATCTCGATGTCGACCCTGTCGCCGGGTTTTAGCGCGTCGGGCGTGCCGGACGTGCCCGTGAAGATCATGTCGCCGGGCATGAGCGTGGTGTACTTGCTGATGAACGACACGCACTGGGCCACGTTGAAGATCATCTCGCTGCCGTGGCAACGCTGGGCTTCCTTGCCGTTGATGCGGCCGATGATCTGCACCTTGGACGGGTCGACGTTCGTCTCGATCCAGGGGCCGATCGGCGAGAAGGTGTCCGAGCCCTTGGCGCGCCACCAGGACTTGTCGCCGCGCTGCCAGTCGCGTGCGCTGACGTCGTTGCCGCAGGTGTACCCGTACACGTAGCTCGGGGCGTCCTTCTCGGAGACGTTCTTTGCCTGCTTGCCGATGACGGCAACCAGCTCCGACTCGGCATCGATCCTGTTCGAGTCACGGGGCAGGATGATCGCGTCGCCGGGACCGCAGATCGAAGTCGAAGGCTTGAGGAATGGCTCGGGCCTCTCCGGCTTCGGCTGGTTGTGCAGGTGTGAGCCGTAGTTGAGCGCCATCGCGAACACCTTGCCGGGGTGCTGGATCGGCGCAAGCAGGCGCACTTCGGACAGCTTGTAGGTCTCGCCGGTCCGCTTGTATCCCTGCGACCAGGGCACGCCCGAGACCTGGTGGACCGTCTCGCCTTCGATCTCGCAGTGGGCCGTCACGCCCTTCGCGGTGAACTTGCCGTGGCGCATTGTCATCTCCTCGATTCGTCAGGGTGAAGGTCGCCGCCCCGTGGCGGCGGTCCGGCGGTGCATCTCGAAGCAGGCGACAGTTTACGCGATCGGTTTGACCCACGTCTCCGACCAGGCGAGGCACGCGGTCGAAGCCTGGCGGTCGCCCCGCATTTCGAGCCATGGAAGCCCCGGCGCGAACTTGCCATTGACCGTTACCTGGGCGCCCCGGGCCGGGAAGAAGGTGCTGAATACGCCAAGCGGACGGCCGCCGAACCCGGGAGGCGCGTTGAGGACGAAGGGGTCGAGGAAGTCGTACCAGGTCAGCGCGATCTGATCTTCGTCGGACGAGACCTGCTCAACCGCCGCCGACCTCGGATCGCCCCAGCGCTCGAATTCTGCGAGGCGCACCGGCAGCTTCGTGTCGGCGAACGCCGGGAAGAGCAGCGTTTCGATGGTCGACTGCAACCACCGGGCGACGGCCACATTGTCGGCATAGACGCGGGCGCCGCCGGTCAGCTGGCTCTGGATGAACAGGGCGTGGCCGGTGCCGGCCGGGCACCAGAGTACGCGCCAGTGGCTGATGCGGTCAGACATCGTCTTGCCGCCGTCAGAACTCAGCCGGATGAACGAGTTCTCACCGGTCAACAGGACCCGATTGGGATCGACTGGAGGAGCCAACTATCGCCACCTTTTGAACTCGAATTGAACTCGAAAGGGTTATCTTAGCGTGCGGAAGCGGAGGGAGACGGCGATGGCCTACGACCTCGTAATCAAGAACGGCACCGTGATCGACCCCGCGCAGGGCCTGAACGCGAAGCTGGACGTGGCGATCACCGGCGGCAGGGTCGCCGCGGTGGTGCCCTCTATCTCCGACGCCAACGCACGGGACGTGATCGAGGCCGAAGGCCTGCTCGTGACTCCTGGGCTGGTCGACCTCCACGTCCACGTGTGGTGGGGTGTGGCCCACCTCGGGATCGAAGCCGATCCGCACACGCTGGCGCGCGGCGCAACGACGGTGGTCGACGCTGGATCCGCCGGCGCCAACACGTTTCCGGGCTTCCAGCGCTACGTCATCGACCGTGTGCACACCCGCACGCTGGCGTTCCTCCACATTTCCGGCATGGGTCAGCTCGACCGCTACATCGGGGAGCTGGAAGACATCCGGTGGGCCAGGGTCGAGCCGGCCGTC
>JACPRT010000081.1 GCA_016189845.1 Chloroflexota bacterium
GCGGGGCCATCACGCTCGCCGACCGGACCTACTCGTCGGTCAGCGACCTGGTCAGCGAGGTCAACGTCCGGATCACGGGCAACGAGGCGCTCCGGGGCAAGGTCCTGGCCCAGGCCTCTCCGACTGTCGTCGGCGCCATCCAGCTCCGCGTCACCGAAGGGGGGCAGGACGTCACCAGCCTCTCCGTGACCAGCGCCAACGCCGCGCTCCTGACGGCCCTCGGTTTCCCCGGCACGGCCACCAACGGGGCCGTCGCCACGGCCACGTCCAACCTGAACGACCTGGCCCAGATCGGGTTCGCCCTCAACGACGGGGACCGGCTCGTCTTCACCGGCACCCGGAACGACGGCACCACCTTCGAGGGGTCCCTGACCTTCGACGACACCACGGCTGAGACGGTGCAGGACCTGCTCACGGCCGTCCAGGACGCCTTCGGGGGCGGGGCGACCGCGTCCCTCGACTCCTCCACCGGCGTCCTGGTCCTGACCAACCCCGACGGGACCAACGTGACCGGGTTTACGTTCAACCTCTCCCTGGACGACGCGGACATCACGGCCACGACGCCTGCCAGCGGCCTGGTCGCCCCCACGTCGTTCACTACGCACAAGATCAGCACGGCCATTTTCGACGCCGAGGGCCGGCAGCGCACGCTCGACGTCACGCTCACGAGGTCCCCGGCCGCCAACTCCTGGTTCTACAACGCCACCGTGGACAAGATCGTTCCCACCGAGGGCGGCGGCGGGACGGTGACCTTCCGGAGCGACGGCTCGATCAGCACCTTCATCCCCGCCGAGGGCCAGGGGAAGCGCCTGACCGTGACCATCCCCGGCGAGGTCGGCACCCTTAACGTCGACCTGAACGGCCTCCAGAACGTGGACCGGGGCATCACCGGCCTCACGCAGTTCTCCGCGCCCTTCACCGCCGGCGTGGTCGACCAGGACGGCCGGCAGAGCGGCCGCCTGGAGAGCGTCTTCATCGACAACAAGGGCGTGATCAAGGGGCGGTTCACCAACGGTGAGACCGTGGACCGCGGCCGCATCATCGTGGCCAACGTCAACAACCCCGGCGGCCTCCAGCGCGCGGGCGGCAACCTGTTCACCGTGACGGGGAACGCCGGGCCGCTCCGCAAGGAGATCGCCACTGAGACCCTCCAGACGCGCATCCTGTCCGGCTCCCTGGAGCTGTCCAACGTGGACCTCGCCCAGGAGCTGGCGGAGTTGATCATCGCCCAGCGGGGGTTCCAGGCCAACGCCCGGACAGTGACCACCACCGACGAGATCCTGCAGGAGACCGTCGGCCTGAAGCGGTAATCTTAACCCGGTGAGGCGGTAGGGGCGATCTTTGTGATCGCCCCTGCGCCTCCCCTTTGCCAGAGGCGTTCATGATCAGGGTCACCCGGCTCAACGACAGGTCGCTCATCCTGAACGCCGACCTGATCGAGTTCGTCGAGTCGACCCCGGACACGATCATCAGCCTGACCACGGGGCGCAAGATCCTCGTCAAAGAGACCCCCGACGAAATCGTCGCCAGGGTGCTGGAGTTCAAGCGCCTCTCTTACCAGACGCTCTCCGTCATCCGGGCGGAGAACCGGCCATAAGAATCCGCAGATTACGCAGATTTCACAGATTTAAACCCCTTCTGCCTAATCTGCGTAATCTGCGTAATCTGTGGATTGTTTTGGTTCTTGGAGGTGCGCCATGCCCGACATTCTCTCCCAGGAAGAGATCGACGCCCTTCTGGCGGCCACAGGCAGTTCGGAGGTGCAGCAGGGGGTTCGCGAGGTCAAACCCACGGCGGCCTCCATCAAGCCGGTGGTCACCTACGACTTCAAACACCCCAACCGGGTGTCCAAGGACCAGATCCGCACCCTGGAGAACCTCCACAGCAACCTGGCCCGGCTCCTGGCCGCCTCCTTCTCCACCCTCCAGCGCGCCGTGGTGGACACCGACATCGCGTTCGTGGACCAGACCACCTACGCCGAGTTCATCATGTCCCTGTCCAACCCCTCCTGCTCCTACGTGTTCACCATCGAACCCCTGGGCGGGCCGGCCATCCTGGACTTCTCCCTGCCCGTGGCCTACTCCTTCATCGACCGGCAGTTCGGGGGCAAGGGCACCACGCCCATGGGGGAATCCCGCACCCTCACCTCCATTGAGCGGGGCGTGATGGCGAAGGCCGTGCGGCGCACCCTGGAGGACCTGGAGACCACCTGGGAGGCGCTGCTCAAGATTCGGGTGTCCGACGCGGAGCTGGAGACCAACCCGGAGTTCATGCAGGTGGCCGCCCCCTCGGACACGGTCATCCTGATCGCCTTTGAAATCAACAGCCAGGGCGTCTCGGGGCTGGTCAACCTCTGCTACCCATTCTTCACCCTGGAGC
>JACPRT010000082.1 GCA_016189845.1 Chloroflexota bacterium
ACGTTGTCCCGCGTGGTGAGCAGGGCGCCGTCGAGCCCGGCGTCGGCAAGCGTGGTTTCAAGCCGCTCGAAGCGTTCCCTATACGTCGCCAGATCGAAGTCGAGGAATTTGGCCCTGCGCATTCCGGAGATTGTCGCACCGCCTCTGGGTCATGATTTACGAGGTCGCGTCCAACAGGCAGGGTATGCGGCAAGGCAACCGACTCAGCCCTGAAGAGCTCGGGCTCCTCGCAAAGCAGCTGGCGTCAGCATCGGACCCGACCGAAGCGACACGAATCAGAGAACGCCTGTCACGCGGGTTCTACGGCATCTAGGAAGCCATGCCGAAGGTCCGCCGCCAGAGCCTTCCCCCTGCTCTGTTTGAGCACCTCCTCGACCGCATCCAGAGCCGGATGATCCCGGCAACCCAATTGGAACTGCTCGCCAGGTGGCTCGATACCGAACCTGATGTCCCCGAGGGCCAGTGGTACAAGCGCTTTCTTCTTCCTGACCAGCGCCCGAAAGGTGAGCGCGTGGTGTAGTCAGGCGGTCGCATCCTCACGAAGTCCTCACGTTTTCCTCATCACAGAATCGCTGTCCTCACGCCCCCATCACCGGTCGCCACCGATCATCCACGTCTGACATGCTCAGCGTCACGCGTCTACTCTGCGGCAGCCCCACGCCAGGCGACGACATTCGCTATGGCGAGTCCGTCCACGGCGAACGGCCGAAGCCCATCCACAGCCGTCCGGTGGTGGTGTGGAACGTTACCCGTCGTTGCAACCTGCACTGCGCGCACTGCTACAGCACATCGCAGGACCGCGAATACCCGGGTGAACTTACCGGCGACGAGGCGCGGGTCGTAATCGACGACCTTGCCGGGTTTGGCATCCCGGCGCTTCTGTTCTCCGGCGGTGAGCCCACGGTTCGCCGGGATCTTGCCGATCTCATTGCATATTCGATCAAAGCCGGGCTCAAGCCGGTCGTCTCGACGAATGGCACGCTGCTCGATCGTGCCCGCGTCCATGACCTGTCGTTGGCCGGGCTCAACCGGGTGGGAATCAGCCTTGACGGCCTGAGGGCTTCCCACGACAAGTTCCGGGGCTCGCCGGGGGCGTTCGACCTAAGCCTAGCCGGCATTCGTAACTCCATCGCCGCGGGCATGCGCGTCAGCCTGCGGGTCACCATGACGAAGTACAGCCTGCCGGACCTCCCGGGCCTCTTCGACCTGGCGGAGGCCGAAGGCGTGGGGAGGCTCTGCGTCTATCACCTCGCCTACGCGGGCCGCGGGCGCCAGTTGCTCAGGTTCGATCTCGATGCAGAAGAGCGCCGCCGTGCCCTTGATTTCATCTTCCGGCGCACCTTGCAGTCTCAGATCACCGGAAAGAACCTCGAGGTCCTCACTGTCGACAACCACGCGGACGGGCCGTACCTGCTGCTCTGGAGCCGGCAGCATGCACCGGACCGCACGGTCGAGATCGAAAGGCTCCTGCGGCGAAACGGCGGAAACAGCGCCGGCAAGGGCATCGCCTGCATCGACAACGTAGGAGAGGTCCACCCTGACCAGTTCTGGTGGAACCGAAAACTTGGCAACGTGCGCGATCGGCCGTTCAGCCAGATCTGGACCGACGACGGGATCCAGTTCCTCAGCGATCTGCGCAACCGTCAATCGCTGCTGGCCCAGCGGTGCCACGATTGCCGTTGGCTACCGATGTGCAACGGGAACCTGCGCGTGCGCGCCGAGACCGCGACCGGCAACCCATGGGGACTTGATCCGGCCTGCTATCTCACGGCGGACGAGATTCAACGGGAGGTTGCATGACTGCGCCTCCCGCAGGTTGGGCGGCCGGAGCTCGTCGCCCGCGGCCGGTACCAGGCGACCTCAACCGCGACCCGTTCATCATCTTCTGGGAGCTGACCAGAGCGTGCGCGCTCGCCTGCCGACACTGCCGGGCCGAGGCCCAACCGCAGCGACACCCCCTCGAACTGACGACGGACGAATGCCAGGCATTGCTCGATGAGCTGACGCATTTTGGCCACTCGCCGATCGTGATCCTCAGCGGCGGCGACCCATTCATGCGACGCGACCTGTTCGATATCGTGAGCTACGCTCGCAAGCTCAACCTGACGGTCGCCGTGGCCCCCAGCGCGACAGCGCTGGTAACTGAAGAGCGCCTGGCGAGACTCGTTGAGCTCGGCGTATCCAGCATCTCTTTGAGCCTGGACGGAGCAGGTCCAGCCATCCACGACGCCTTTCGCGGCTTCCCTGGCACCTACGACCGCACGATCCGGATCGCCTTGATGGCCCGACGCCTGGGACTCCCGTTCCAGATCAACACGGCGGTCTCCCATCAGACGTGGCGGGATTTGAGCTTGATGGCGACAGTGGTGGAGGAAATCGGGGCTTCAACCTGGGACCTGTTCTTCCTCGTGCCTACCGGCCGGGCCAAAGTAGAGGACATGCTGACGCCGGAGGAACACGAGCACGTGTTCGAATGGGTGCTGGACCACTCGAAGACCTGGCCGTTCCGGGTGAAAACGACTCTGGGGCAACATTACCGGAGGGCGTTCATCCTGCGGCGCCTCCAGGCCGGGACGCGTCAGCCCGTAGGCGATGAGATCAAGCCGGCCGTAAAGGAATGGTGGCCCGGGCCGGCGACCAACGATGGACGGGGCGTGTTCTTCGTCTCACACGTCGGCGACGTGTACCCGAGCGGCTTCCTGCCGATACGGACGGGGAACGTCCGGAAGCAGTCGGTGGTCGAGCTGTACCGGCACGACCCGATGTTCCGTCAGCTCCGCAATCCGGCCGCGCTGAAGGGCAAGTGTGGGATCTGCCCGTTCAATGAGGTCTGTGGTGGGTCGCGCGCAAGGGCGTATGCGCTTACCGGCGACCCATTCGCGGAGGAGCCGGTGTGCGCCTACCAGCCGGCCGCGACGCAGGGAAGCCCGGAGGATTCGCTGATCGCATAGCGCCGGGTAGATAATCCGCTGCGCATAGAATACCTCGTCGTTTCGGTAGCGGCCCTCGCAATCTGAAAGTTAATGTTTCATTTTTCAATGTAGAATAGCTGTTGTGATCAACAGGTCGGTCCTCATCAAGGCCGTCCGGCGGGCGCTGCGCGAGAGCCCGGTCGTGGCACTCGTCGGTCCACGCCAGTGCGGCAAGACCACCCTTGCCCAGCAGCTTGCGGAGGGCACGGCCGCCGACTATTTCGATCTGGAAGACCCGGTCGACATCGCCAGATTGACAACTCCGCAACTCGCTTTGGCCGATCTCAGAGGCCTCGTCGTCATCGACGAGATCCAGCGTAGGCCCGACCTCTTCAACCTGTTGAGGGTGTTGGCTGATCGGTCCCGGACCCCGGCTCGCTTTCTGTTGCTGGGCAGCGCATCACTGGCACTGATACGGGGCATATCGGAGAGCCTTGCCGGCAGGGTCCGATTCATTGGCATGGGGGGCTTCGATATCGCAGAAGTCGGTCTGGGACGGACCGAGGGACTTTGGCTTCGGGGGGGATTCCCCCGCTCTTTTCTCGCCACCTCAGACACGCGTAGCCTGGCGTGGCGAAACGATTTCCTCAGGACGATTCTGGAACGAGACATTCCGCAGCTCGGGATCACGGTGCCTGCAGCGACGTTGCGACGGTTCTGGGCAATGATCGCCCATTTCCACGGGCAGATCTGGAATGGGTCCGAATTCGCACGATCGCTCGGCACGTCTGAGCCAACGGCTCGCCGGTATCTCGACATCCTCAGCGGCGCCTACGTCGTCCGCCAGCTGGCGCCGTGGTTCGAGAACATTGGCAAGCGGCAGGTGAAGTCGCCGAAGATATACGTGCGGGATTCCGGGCTGCTGCATGCCCTCCTGTCTCTCCGGACGCGTAGGGACTTGATGGCGCACCCGAAGTACGGCGCGTCCTGGGAGGGCTTCGCGATTGAGCAGGTGTTAACGCTGCTACGGCCTGTCGAATCGTACTTCTGGGCGACCCATGCCGGGGCGGAGCTCGACCTCATGGTCGTGCAAGACGGGAAACGCCTGGGTTTCGAAATGAAATGCTCGGACGCGCCTACCATGACCAAGTCCATGGCTATAGCCATCGAGGACTTGTGCTTGAGCCGCGTCTGCGTCGTGTACCCGGGAACCAGGTCGTATCGATTGGCACGCGCGGTCGAGGCCGTTTCCATTCACGACTTGCCGGCGGCGCTCCGTTAGCCGACCGCCACGGCCCTCACCATGGGCTGCGGCGAGTTACCCGCTACACCGCTGGAATTGAGGCCATCGCGGCCCTCACCTCTTCTTCCGGGTAGGCGTAATCGACCATCTTGCCCGAGAGGTAGTTCTCGTAGGCCGACATGTCGAAGAAGCCGTGGCCGCAAAGCAGGAACAGGATGTTCTTCGATTCGCCGGTCCGCTTACACTCCAGCGCTTCGTC
>JACPRT010000089.1 GCA_016189845.1 Chloroflexota bacterium
TACGTCGCCCTGCCTATTAGCAAGCTGGGCGTTGCAAACTGAGCGAGGGGCGTATGTTAACGTGCGCCGCCACTGGCGACGGGGGGTGCGGTCCCAACGCTATTTTGGGTAAACGGAAATCGATGGGTCAGAAGCCGATCGTGTCTGCCGACCACGGCGTCGCGGTAAAGGAGTGGTTTTCCCGCCTCTCCCGCTACTGCGCGGCCGTCGACTACGACTCAGCCCGAGCTATTTTCGCGGGCGACGTGGTCTCGTTCGGCACCAGGGCCGAGATAGTCACCGGTCTGGACCGCCTGGTGGCCGAACAGTGGCAGGGGATCTGGCCGAACATCTCCGATTTTCGAATCGACCTCGCGAGCGTGCGGGGCGGCGGGGCTGGCGATCTTGCCTGGGGAGCGGCGACCTGGGCTTCCACCGGCTACGACGCCGAGGGGCGGCCGTTTCACCGCCCGGGGCGGGCGACCATCGTGCTGGAACGGCGGCGTGGCGCGTGGCTGTGTATACACAGCCATTTCTCGCTGGTTCCCGGCACGTCCCAGCGGACGTTTGGGCGGCGGTAGCGGCGAAGGGACGCCCGGCGCTTAGCCCAGGATCTCCCGAATGCGCTCGGCCACGGTTTCGATATCACGGTCCTCGCACAGCCGTACGTCGAAGCGGGCCACCTGCGGGTCCGAGTGCCCCATAGCCGCGATCGGGGGATCCCCGTCGTAGAGCTTCTTGAGGACGTCGGAGGCGGTCATTCCGCTCGCCCTGTCGACGTGTACCCAGACCGTGGCGAACAGCCGCCCCATGTGGTCCGGATACAGCAGCTCTATCCTGCCTCGTCGCAGCTTGCCCAGCCGGTCGACCATCATCTGCGCCCTGCGACGCTCTTCCGTGAGCCTCTGCTCGTCGTCTTGCTCGGCCCACCATTCGAGCGCGGTCACCAGGCCCACGACCTCTTCCTTGCTCACCTTCGCCACGCGGCCGATGCCCTGAGTGGGCGCGGCCTGCATGGCGACCGCCTCTATGAGGTCCCGGCGGCCGGCAAGGATCCCTGCGCCCTGCGGCCCCCTGAGCCCCTTGCCGCCCGAGAACGCCACCAGGTCGGCGCCCCAGTCGATGAACTTCCACAGGTTTTCTCGAGGAGGCAGGGCGTTGGAGCTATCGACCAGGACGGAAACGTCGTGCTCGTGCGCGATCTCGATGACGCGAGGGAGCGGGAGGTCGCCTCGCAACTCCTCGATGCCGCGGTAGACGAGCGCAGTACGGTCGGAGAAGGCAGCCCGGAACTGCCGTTCGTCCATTCGGACTCCATCGCCCACTTCGACGAAATGCACCCCGGTTGTCTTCACGGCGTGCGCGTATCCGTAATGCACGTACTCTGACCCGTCGGTTTTACGTCGACGATCGAACCGCTTGGCGATGACTTCGGATTTCATCCCCTCGAGGTTGGGCAGCTGCATCATCCTGGCAGTGTCCTTGCCGGTCAGGATTGCGGCCGCACCAACCAGCAGCGCGGCTGCGCAGCCAGAGACGACGTATCCGTCTTCAGCGTGGGTGTGCTTCGCGATCACGCGCCCCGCCGCCTTCTGCAGCTCGGTCATATCCACGTAGCTGCGCGCCGCCGCCTGCATGGCTTCGACGACGACATCCGGCATCAGCGTCCCGCCCATCTTCGTCCAGTGGCAGGTGGCGTTGATGAACTTGCGCAGGCCCAGCGCTCCGTAGGGGTCGCCGGCGTATTTCGTCACGGCCAGGCCGGTGGAAGAAGTCATGTTTTGGGCTCCGTCGCGGGGATCCGAACAGCCGATTTTCGGCCATTTTAGGCCGTTTTGGGCCCAAAACGGCCCGTCGAAGGGGTTTTTGAGCCTCGCAACCGCTTGCCGACGGGCCTGCCATGGAGTAGCCTCTCGGCGGTCCAGGGCCGGGCGCAGGGCGAGCGCCGGGGTGGAACCGTTTTTGGCCGGGTTTTTGATTTCCTGGGAAGGCGGAGGGGTCGTCCTGTTGAATCGCAGGCGCGAAGCGAAGCTCAAGGTGGAGATGATCGCCGACGCGCGGGCACGCGTTGGGGAGGGACCTGTCTGGGACCCACAGCGGCAGGTCCTCTACTGGACAGACATCCGCACAGGACGCTTCTTCGAATACAACCCCGCCACGAACGTGAACACCAAGGTCTACGAAGGTGAGTGGATAGGCGGGTTTGCGGTCAACAAGCGCGGGGGGTTCATCTGCGCGACCTGGTCGGGCATCGGCCTGCTCAAGCTGCCCAGGGAGTGGCATTGGATCCACCGTGGGACCCTGCGAGGCCGCCGGTTGCAGTTCAACGACACCATCGCCGATCCCCGGGGCCGGTTTTTCGCCGGTACCATGTACGACGGCGCGCCGGGCACCCTGTACCGCTTCGACCCCCCGAACGGCAATGTCACCGTCGTGGTCGATGGCGTGGGCATCAGCAACGGGATGGGCTTCTCGCCAGATCTCAAGACGATGTACTACACCGACTCGACCATCCGCACGATCTGGGCGTTCGACTTCAACGTGAAGACGGGAGCGCTGTCCCACAAGCGTGAATTCGTCAAGCTACCCCGAACGGATGGCATACCCGACGGCATGACGGTGGACGCCGACGGGTACGTGTGGTCCGCGCTGTGGTACGGCGGGTGCGTGGTCCGTTTCGATCCGGACGGCAAGGAAGAGCGGCGCATCCAGTTCCCGGTCACCCAGACATCCAGCGTGATGTTCGGCGGCAAGGACCTGAACGAGCTCTACGTCACGACCGCGTGGAACGGTACGGGCGAACCGGGCGGAGGCCTTGAACCGGCCGGGTACGACCTGCGCGCTCACCGTGGGGGAGAGCTTTACAGGGTCAAGCTGGATATCCAGGGAAAGCTCGAATTCATGACCGACTTCCCGTGGCCGCGTAGCGCCCGGCGCCCGAGCGAATAGCCGGCAAGGCTCAATACCCAGGGCCAGCTAGGGCTCAGCGCCCGTCGGCAGGCCGTTCGCCGAGGACCACCTGCAGCTTCAGGTTGTCGCTCGCGCGCACGATTTCCGCTTCGACCGTCTCGCCGGGCCGCCGGGACCAGAGAATCCCGAGGAACTGGTCCCAGCTTGAAATCCCCTGGCTGGCAAACCTGATGATCACGTCCTGGGGCTGGATGCCGGCCTGCCGCGCGGGTCCCTCGGCGACCGCCGTGACGAGCACACCGGACGACGTCTTGAGGCCGAGCTGCTCGGCGGCCGCCGGCCTCAGGGTGCGGCCCTGAAGCCCGATCAACGGCAAACGCACCCGGCCGAACTCGATCAGGTCGTTGGCAAAGCGCTCGACGGTCTCCGAGTTGATCGCAAAGCCGATACCCTGGGCCTCGGCAAGGATCGTGGTGTTGATTCCGACCAGCTCGCCCTTGAGGTTGACGAGCGGCCCTCCGCTGTTGCCCTCGTTAATGGCGGCATCGGTCTGGATCAGGTCTGCAAGCGTGGTGCCCGAACTCGTCCTCACCGTCCTACCGAGCGCGCTCACGATGCCCACGGTGACGGTGGGACCTCCCTCCAGTCCCAGCGCATTGCCGAAGGCGACGACCCAGTCGCCGACATCGACCGAGTCCCGCGGCGCGAGCGCGAGATGCGGGAGGTCTGTGGCCTCGAGCTTGAGCACGGCGAGGTCGCTGCGGGCGTCGCGCCCGACCACCTGCGCCTCTATCACGCGATTGTCGGCCAGCGAAACCTGTATCGAACCGGCCCCGGCGATTACGTGGTCGTTGGTGACGACGTAGCCGTCGGGCCGGATGATCACCCCGCTGCCCGCGCTGTGCTGCTCGATCGGCCTCAGGAAGAAATCGAGCGCGGTGCTGTTCACGTCGACGCCGACCACCGCGGGCGACACCTTTGCGACGACTTCGCGAAGCGCCGGCAGGGCGCCGTTGGCAACCTGCGGCGACGGGCTCGTCGCCGGACTCGGCGATGCCGCCGGCGGCGCGGTGGGCTGCGCCTGCTGACCGCCGAAGCAGCCGACAAGCGTCGCGACGATCGCCGCAGCGGCCATCCACATTGGCATTCGCCTACTCAGGGGCGGCAAGGGCGGGGGGTTGCGACCGTATCCGGTCGAGGTTCCTGGATAGTTCGTCCACACGGCGCTTCTGCTCGAGCTTCGCCAGGAACGCCGCGTACCGCGAGGTGGCGAGCGCGCCCGCGAGCAGGATGATCGAAGACACGTAGACCCAGGCGAGCAAGGCGAGCGTCGCGCTCACGGCGCCATAGAGGTCGAGGGTGGCGGGGAATGTCCGGATGAACTCGACGAACGCCACGGTCGCCACCTCGAAGATCGCGCCGGCGCCCACCGCAGCGAGCCACGCATCGCGGAAGCGGACCCGTGTGTTCGGGAGCCACTTGTACAGGATCAGGAACGTCGGGAACACCGCGATCCACGGTATTGCCACCGCGACCCTGCCCAGGAAATCTGCGACGAATGGCGCGCCATCGGCAAGCCAGATGTCCAGGAATCGCTGGATGGCGTTAGGAAACGTCGTGGTGAAGATTGAAAACAGCAGCAGAGCGGAAGCGCCCAACATCAAGGCGAAGTCCATCAGGCGTTCCTGGAGGAACGGCCTGGTGCGCCGTATGCCCCAGATGTTGTTGATGCTCTTCCGGATGGCCCCGAATACGGCGGTCGACGCCCAGAACAGGGCGGCGAGCGCGATCACGCTGCTGACGATCTTCTGCTCCGCAACCCGCTTGAGCACGCCTGCGACCAGTTCCTGACCGACCGGCAGCTGCCTCGGGATCTCCGTGATGAGCCAGTCGCTGACGCGCTCGGACCCGAAGACCGACCCCATCACCGTCACGACCGCGATGAAAAGTGGGAAAACCGAAAAGAGGGAATAGAAGGAAATGGCCGCAGCCATGTACGGGCCGTTCTTGCCGAGGAACTCGTTGAACAGGCCGGCGCAGAACCGAATGAATGACGCGAAGTAGAGCACGAACGTCACCAGGCTCATCAGGGCCTATTTTCCGGGTGTGCAGTTCAAA
>JACPRT010000090.1 GCA_016189845.1 Chloroflexota bacterium
CCCCTGCCTTAGACCACTTGGCTACGTCGCCTCGAGGACAGACGGGAGACTCTAGCGCGTTCCCTGCGATAAACGATGGTTGGTGCCGAGGGCGAGACTCGAACTCGCACGCCCTTGCGGGCACAGCGCCCTCAACGCTGCTTGTCTACCATTTCAACACCTCGGCAACCTGAAGGATGGCAGGAGCGAGAGGACTCGAACCCCCGACCTGCGGTTTTGGAGACCGCTGCTCTACCAACTGAGCTACGCTCCTGCGTCGAGCGGGTTGCCGCACCATGGCCACGATAGCTATGCGGCTGCTACGGCCACCAGAGGAAATCATACCTCAGGTATTGAACAGTAGCCATTCGGCCCTTGGATGGACTTTGCGAGCGCCCGCTCTACCAGAGCCTGACCACGCGATACCTGTCGAATATCCCTTCACTCGATACGAGCACCAGGTTCTCGGTCTAGATCGCAGCGTCGCCTCGCTCACCGGAGCTGACGCGGATTGCCTCTTGGACCGCGCTGATGAAGATCTTGCCGTCGCCCACCGCGCCCTGAGAATTCGTGCGGGCCGCGCCGATCACGGCCTGAACCACCTTTTCGACATCGCCGTCGGCGACCACGATCTCGATCTTCGCCTTTGGCAGCATGTTGATCTGCGTCGTTTCGACGCCCCGGCCGGTGTGCACGGTAACGCCCTTCTGACGACCTCGCCCGGTTACCTGGGTGACGTTCAGGCCGACGATACCGACCTCCTCCAGGGAGTTGACGACGGCCTGCACGCGCTCCGGACGGACAATCGCCTCGATCTTCTTCATCAATTCCTCCTGGTCCCGGCGCTCCGGTATAGAAAGCATCGAGGGGTCGTCACTGCGAATACCCACGTTCCCCATGGAGCGCGACATCCAGGCCGGCATCTTCGTCTTTGTCGCTGACGCGCAGGCCAAGGCCCGGAACAAGGTTGAGCACTTTCAGGATAGCGAACGATACAACGAACGAATAGCTGAACGTCGCGGCGACGCCCCTGAATTGGATCCACATCTGACCCGGGTGGCCGTCGATGACGCCAACTCCCGAGGGGGGAGTGAGACCGCTAAAAGCGACTGCAGCAAAGATGCCAGTGGCGAGGGCGCCCCAGATGCCTCCGATCCCGTGGACCGCAAAGACGTCGAGGGCGTCGTCAACCCTGGTCCGGGCACGAATCTGCACGCCGAGATAGCAGAGTGCACCGGCGCCGAACCCAATCGCGAGCGCGCCTAGCGGCCCGACGTAACCGGATGCTGGCGTGATCGCGACCAGGCCGGCCACCGCGCCTGATGCGGCGCCGACCGCGCTCGGCTTCTTTGTGTGGACCCACGATATGAGGGCCCAAACGAGGGCCGCGGTGGCGGCGGCCGTATTCGTGACCAGGAAAGCGTTCAGCGCCTGATAGTTGGCGTTCAGCGCGCTCCCGGCGTTGAACCCGAACCAGCCGAACCACAGGATGCTCGCGCCGAGGACCACGTAGGGCACGTTGTGCGGGACTACGCCGCCGTTCATGCCCCGGCGCTTTCCGACCAGCCACGCGGCCGCAACCGCGGCAACGCCCGCGTTGATGTGGACCACGGTGCCGCCAGCGAAGTCGAGCGCGCCTATGCCAAACAGCCAACCGTTTCCGGACCACACCCAGTGTGCGATCGGCGCATAGACGAGCGAAACCCACAGGACCAGGAAGACGAGATAGGTGCTGAACTTGAAGCGCTCCGCAAAAGCGCCGGTAATCAGCGCCGGGGTGATGATCGCGAACATCAGCTGGAAGATGGCGAATCCCACATGCGGGATTGGCGCGACCACCCCGGCGACGTCGTACGGCCTGCCGTCGACGGTCTGGAAGCCGGCGAAGCTGAGGTCACCGATGAAGTTGTTGCCGGGGGCAAACGCCAGGCTATAGCCCCACAGCACCCAGACAACGCTTATCACTGCCATCGCCATGAAGCTGTGCATGATCGTGCTCAGGACGTTCTTCCCTCGAACGAGGCCGCCGTAGAAGAACGCCAGTCCGGGCGTCATAAAGAGGACCAGCGCGGAAGCGGCGAGTATCCACGCGGTGGCGCCAGCGTCGATCGGCATGACCGTTCCCCCTCACAGACGTGAGAATTTCGTCGGCGACGAGCCTATTGGGGCGAGAGCCTATTGGACGGATGTTTCGAACTTGTTACGCGCGGGTGAACATACGGTTACAGGTGCGGAGATGGGGCGCACCGACGGCGTCGCCGCGGTATCGGTCCGATTTCGGCCTCCCCGCGTTTTGACATCGCCAGTGACAGCAGATGCGGTCAAGGGCGATCACCCCCGTGGATTCGAGGCCACCGATCGGCCGTACCCCTGCCATCGGGGCTTTGGAGATCGAGGACTTCCGGCACGACGATCCTCGAATGATCATGGTGACCCGCCCGCGGATCAAGCCGCCCGTCGCAAGATTTCAGTTGGTCACAGCTGGTTTGAGCCATTGGGACCCAAAGGTCGTGAGGCGTGAGATGGGCAAGGCGGCAATGCGACGAATGATCGGACGCGAGCATTACGAGGCCGAGCGCTATCAGACGAAGGACTGATGTTCGCCGCGGGCGTGGGCGTGGTCTACCGGCGTGAGCGAAGCCTTCGGACCCCACGCACACCGAACAGCCAAACTGGCAAACCCAGGAGAGCCAGAATGGACGATTCGGCGGGACCTTCACCCCCGGCGCGAGCGGAGCAGCCCCCGCCGCCATTGGGCGCCGGTGACGGCGTCGCCGTGACCTGTGGCGTGCCGGGCCCTTCGCCTGCCGGCGGTGTCCCCGGTCCAGAAGTCGGGGTGGGCGCTGGGGAGGTGGCGGTTGCGACGGGATTCCCGGCTGCTACTGGCGTCGCCGTCCCGACAGGGGCCGCGGTCCCAGCCGGCGTCGCCGTCGGCACAGCCGTCGCCTCAAGCGTAAACGGCGTCAGCTGGAGCTGCGGCTCCCGCGTGGGCAGCAACGATTCGGTTGCCGCTTCGTAGGGTTTCGCGCCCAGGAACACCCGCCACTGCCGATCGAGTTCCTGAAGATCGAAGCCGTAGACCCTTTTCATCGCCTCGGCAAGCTGCGTCCCCCGGTTGTGCTCCGCAAGCAGGTCGGCGACCTTGCCGCGGCCCCATTTGTTGATCATGAACTCGACGATGCTACGCGCCTCGCCGTAGGCGACGATCGTCAGGTTGGGGTCGGCGGGGAAGCTATCGAGGTAGACGATCGGCACCAGCCGGTTGGTGTCGACCGCCCATTCAAGAAACCTGACATAGGAGAGGCCGGGGTCGAGGTTTCCGTACTCGGCAAGACCCTCGTTGAGCCAGACCGGGACTCCGCCGATGGCCTTCTCCGTGGCCCGGCCAACCAGGATGTGGGTGACTTCGTGAGAAATCACGCCCGCCGCCCGGTCGGCGCCCGCCTGCGCTATGACGAGATTGTGCTGCGCGAACGCCTGGCCTTCGGTGATGAGTTGCCTTGCGGAAGTCAGGCTCCTGATCGACACCGCGCCGATCATCTCGGCGTCGTTGTTGTATATGACGATCCGAATGGGTTTTTCGGTATCGGCGCCGGTGATCGGCCCCATGTTGTCGAAGGTCTGAAGCGTGACGTCCGCCACGAACTCGGCCCGCTTCTGCACCGGACCGTGATAGAACACCGTCACGGGACCCCTGGTTAGCGATTCCCACTGGTAACGGCTGTCATGGGCGATCAAGGTCGCAGGTTCGGTCGTCTCCGTGGCGCCGTCCTTGTACACGATTTCGAAGAAGTAGGTGAACTCCGCGCCCGGTGGCACGTACCGGTCGCGCTGGCCGGTGCGGTGGAAGTATTCGCCGCTCACGGACTGTCCGCCCGGGGCGCCCGGGAGGTCTCCGGTCGTGAGCTTCAGGTAGTTGTACTGCGTGGCAGGCTGGCCAGAAACCGCGAAGCGGACGATGACCTCGTCGATGGGCTTTTCGGAGGTGGCCTCGAATACGAAACGGATACCGTCGGGGAACTCGCTGATCGCCTCGGCCCTGACGATGTTGAGACCGCCAGCGGCGACGACGTTGAGACCACCAGCCGCGTATACCGGCGACGCCGCGGTGATCGAAGCGATGGCGTAGACGCACGCCGCGGCTACGGCGAGGGCGATCGCGAGGAGTGCCGTGATCGAGGCCGTGATCGAGGCTGTGATTGGGGAGATGCGTTTCACGTGACTAATTACGAATTGTGCGGCATTTGGGACGGCTCAGTCGCCCGACGACCGCCAGATCGACCAGAACCGCTGCAGCGCGCTCAGCGGCGTCCCCACCGCCAGGATCCACACCACGATCACAGGTTGCCCGACGGCCAGGCCGATCACGACTACGGCCACTCGTTCGGACCTTGTAAACAGGCCTTCGAATCTGGTCGCGCCGCCCAACCCCAGGCCTTCCGCCCTGGCCCGCACGTAGCTGACCATGACGGAGCCCGCGAACCCCACGAACGTCAGAACCGCGGCAGTCCGGTCGGCCGTGGCCGGCGCGAGGAAGTACACGAGGAGTCCCAGCAGGAGCGCACTCTCGCTGACCCTGTCGGCAGTCGAATCCAGGAATGCCCCTCGTTTCGAGACCAGGCCTGCACGACGGGCGAGCGCTCCGTCGACCATGTCGAAAATGGCGCCCACGAACGCGAAGAGAG
>JACPRT010000005.1 GCA_016189845.1 Chloroflexota bacterium
CCAGGACGTACGGGAGCGCTGACGAAGCGCCCTGGAAAACGTCACGCCCTCTCGACCGTCACTACGGCGCCGCTTCTGACGGTCTTCAGGGCGCGCAGGTCGCCGTCGATCATCCCGACCAGGTTGCCCGGGCTCACCGGGCCCGCTTGCCGCGCGTCCTCGATGGGGCCGGCGCCCCCTTCTTTCCGCGGCCGGTCTTCCACCGCTCGTAGATCTTCATCGTTTCTTCGTTGAACGGGTAGTACCGGCTGGGCGACTCCTTGTTGGCCAGGACGTGCTCCAGGAGCGCCTGCTCGATCTCATCGTGTTCGACCGCTTCCTCGACGATGTCCTCGGCCAGCTGCGAAGGCAGCACGACCACGCCATCGTCGTCGCCCAGGATGACGTCGCCGGGCCAGACCAGGACACCGCCGCATTGCACGGGCTCATTGACTTCGAACGGCAGTATGTCCGGCTCGCCGATCGTCGGGGTGCTGGACCCCGCGTACACGGGATAGCCGTAATTGACGACCTTGTGCCCGTCCCGGACCGCGCCATCCGTGACGAGTCCTGCTGCGCCTCGTGCCACGATCGTGGAGAACACGACATCGCCGCCGGTGGACACGTGACCAAGTCCCATCGCATCGCCGACGAAGCAATCTCCCGGACCCAGCGACTCCAGCGCCCTCCAGCGAGGGGTGACGTTGAACCCTTCGCCGTACTTGCCGGTGGCAATCCGCTTGGCCAGGTCCGGCCTCGAGGGGAGGTAGCGCAGCGTCACGGCGCGGGCGGCGAGGCGCCTGCCGGGGGTCATGCAGCGCACGCGCTGCATGTAGACCTTCATGTAGCCCCGCCGGTTGAGCATCCCCAGGATCGTCGCGTTGTCGACGCCGGCCAGCTTGCTCAACAGCTGATTCGAGACCCGTTTCGTTGGTTCCGCCATGGGTGGGAGTATAGCGTGGCCACTGTTAGAATGCGGCCCTCGCGGCGGCCAACGTCGCGGCCAGCAGCCGGGTCTTACTTGCCTCCCCAACCGCCGACTTCTCCAGATCATCTGCGCCTCGCGTTGACCGGCATCGTGCTGGTCGGCGGCCGTTCGAGCCGGCTGCAAGCCCAGCCAAAGCCCCTCGCGATGGTCGGCAACAAGCTGATCCTTGCCCGCATCGCCGATGCCCTCAGGCCAGTCTGCGCGGAGCTGATTGCGGTCGTCAGACCCGATCAGGACGACCCGACCCCCGACACCGCGCTCGCGCTCCGAATGCACGTGGTCCAGGACGTGGAGTCCGGCGTGGGGCCGCTCGCGGGGCTGTGCGCGGGACTTCACGCTGCAACAACCCCGCTCAGCTTCGTTGCTGGAGGCGATCATCCGTTCCTGTCGGGGACGCTGATATCCGCGATGGCCGCATCTGCTTCTGTCCAGCGCGGCCCACATGGGCCTTCGGCAGTCGTCCCCAGGGTCGACGGCGTGTTCCAGCCACTTCACGCGGTATATCCGACCGTGCCATGGGGCCGCGTTTTCTGTGCGGCGCTCTCCCAGGGCGAACGCTCACCTCTGGCGGTCGTGGACGCTGCTATCCGAGCCGGATCGCCACACGTGGAAGTCTGGGACCGGGACCGGATCGAGTCCCACGATCCCGGGCTGATGAGCCTGGTCGACGTCGACACCCCTGCGCAGCTGGCGCGGGCACGCAACCTCGCCGACTGGCGCACGAACGTGCGTCCTGGCCTCAGGCCCCCTCGCGGCATGTAGAGCCACTCGTACGCGTGGGGCTGTTCGTACGTGCAGGATTATTCGTAACGGAGGGCCTCGGCGGCGTAGATCCGTGAGGCCTGCCTTGCGGGCCACAGTGTCGTCAGGATCGAGAATCCCCATGCGATGGAGACGATGACGACCACGTTCGCCCATGGGACCTGGAACCGCAGCCCTTCAACCTGGCCCTTCAGCTCGTTCACGATGTTCCACGAAATGAGGCTTCCCAGGCCGATGCCGAGGACGATCCCGAGCAACGCGACCACCGACGACTCGAGCAGGAACCCGAGCCATATCATCCTCGGCTTGTAGCCGATCGCCTTCATCACCCCGATCGCCTGCCGCCGTTCGACCACGGCGCGGAATGAGATGACGCCGAGCGCGGCCACGCCCACCACCAGGCCGAGGCCCATGAACGATTCGAACAGCTGGTTCAGCGCGTTGTTGACGCTCAGTAGTTCACGGATCTCACGGTCGTTCACCCTGGCTTCAAATCCACGGTCCACGAGCCCGGTCTCCAGCCGTTCCGCTACGTCCCTGGCATCGCGCCCCGGCGCCAGCCTGAAGTCGTACCGCACCAGCGGGACCGGCTTGGATGAGATCCCTTCGAGCACACTCGATTCCGAAGTCAGCTGAGGGAAGTCCCCCATGAGGTCGGCAAGCTGGTCCGTCACGCCGATGATGGTGCGTCTGATCGGGGGCTTGCCGCCTGCCGGGTCTGTTAGCTCTACGACGAACGCCTTCATCGGCACGGGGTCTTCCTGGACCAGGCCCGAGGCCGTGAAG
>JACPRT010000087.1 GCA_016189845.1 Chloroflexota bacterium
CGATCAAGCGACCGTCCCGTTTCAGCAGCCTGGCAACGACCGGGCACCACCGGCCGGCATCGCCTGCCATGTTCAGCGATCCAAAATTCGCCAGGACGATGTCGAACCCACGTGCGTGCGCCGGCAGCAGATCCGCAAGTGCCTCGACCGCAACCCTCTGCACCACCACGCGGTCAGCCAGACCGGCGTCCGCGACTCGCCGCCTCGTCGCCTCCACCATGCCCCGGGCCACGTCGACGGCGACGACCGACGCGCCGCGCTTGGCCAGCCAGACCGTGTCTACACCGGTGCCGCATCCCAGGTCGAGAACCCGGGTACCAGGCCGCACCAACGGCGCGAGTGTTTGCCAGACGACAGACCGCATGTGGCGGTTGGCGGGACTGGCGACGATCCTCTCGTCGTACGTTGCTGCGACGTTCGTGAACGCCTGCGAAACCGGCAAGGCATCCAGGTCCGTTCGGGCCGCTCCCCAGCCACGCCGGAAATGGCTTCGAATCACACGTCGATTCGAATAGATGTGACCACCCGGATACGAACGCTTCCGACGGGCCTCCATTCGCTTCGCGAGCACTATGAACGGAAGCTTCGCGGCACGGTAGAAGAAGTGCCAGACTGCCGTTGAAATACTACGTTGCGCGGATCCCGGCTCGCCGCCCGCTCCCTCTGCCTCCAACCGGATCTTTTCGTTCGTCTCTTGCCTGACCTGGCGGTAGAGCTCCGGTTCACAGCCTTCGAGCCTCGGCCGGAATCTGCCGAGCAGTCCGAGGTAGACGCTAAGTCCGGTGACCGGATCGAGACGGAGGAATTCCACGACATATTCCCGGCGGGTGAGGTCGATCTCTTCCGGGTGCGATTCATCGACCAGGTAGTTGAAGCAGAAGGCTTTCCGCGGCACGCCACGGCGCCGCGCATAACGCCATCCATGAAGGAGACAACCGAGGAATGCTTCCCATACTCGGCCTCGTTGGGTGATGACGAAGTAGTCCGCATCGTCATGGGTGCCGTTGTGGCCTGGCCGGGTCAGAGACCCCGACACGGCAATCATGCGTATGTGCTGGTTGCGGGCGGCGACATACCGTCCGCACTCGTGAGCCTCCCGGAGGAGCGCCTCTCTGCCAGCCTGTCCGGAAGGATGGGTGGTCACCGGCAGAGACCTCCGAACAATGCCAGCCGCCCGGGGGGCAGGCCCGCATTGAAGCTGACCGAACCTGCGGCCGGGCCAGCGGCGCGGGCAATACTGCCGCCGTCAAGTTTCCAGATGGTGATGCCGTCCTGGTCGTAGACCCGTTCACCCAGGTCGTCGAGCTCACGGGTCAGCCCTGGATCAGGCAGCCGGGCAGGAACGAACCAGGCGACCTCTGCCCCGCGATCGAACATGTAATCGGCCAGCAGCGCGTACTCGACTGGCCTTTGCTTGAAATTGCCGGAGCGATTGAGCGCCGCCACGTACGGGCTGATCGGCTCGCCGGAGAATAGCCACCACGTGCCTTCGAATGTTGCGTTGTGGTCGCCCGCGCCCAGGACCATCAGCGACATCTTGGTGTCGGTAGCGATGGACGTCTTCGCCGGCAGGTTTTCCGAAATCCACCTGGCGGCCGCCGCCTGCCCCTCGGTGTGGGCGAACAGGCGCTCGTAGCCTGATTGCATGCGAAGCAAGCCAGCCGCAATGAGCAGGACCGCGATGGCGACCAGGAGGGGACGTCTCACCCAGCGCGCGGCCGATGATGCGGGCGCGAACACGATCGATGCGGGTGCGAACAGCGCGACCAGGCTGCCCGCCGCCGCGAAGTCCGCGAGGCGGAGGCCGTCGAACACACGCTGGCACCCTGTGAGGACGGTCGCTGCGCCCAGCGCCAGTAGCGCCAGGATGAAGGACGTCAGTGCCACGTCCTTTCGGGCCAGGGCCGCGGCGAAGCCGAGCGCCAGCGCGGCTCCGTATACGGCCACCACGGTCCGATTGGCTATCGCCGACGACGACAACCCGGGCGAGTCGACGACCGCGCCGGCCAGCAACCACGAAATGGCGGCGAATGCCAGGGTCGTGACGACGACCGGCAGCACCCCCCTGGATGCGATGCGCTCCCCGGACCTTTCGACCGCGCTGCGAAGCCACGGTGCTGCCGCATACGCAATGAATGCTAGCGGCAGGCCTATTCCGACGACGAGTACCAGCATCATCGGCCCCAGGTAGGACTGGTCGATATTCGAAAAAGTCCATGCCCACCAGAAGGGCCACGCTCCGAAATACACCAGATACGGCCATTCCCGCCGAAGGAAGCCCTGATTCCTCACGTCTGGGACCACCATCGTGGCGTAGTACAGGACCATCGTCACCAGTCCTGTGAGGTGATGCGTGAACAGGACCGCGGTGGCCGCGATCACGAATGGCAGGCGTCGCCGCCTCAATGCGAAATAAAGCGCCAGCAGGAAGAGTGGGAACGCTATCCCCTGCGGCGTGCCGGTCAGCGACTTCGCGACCACATCGGGGATGAACAGGATCGCCACGGCGCCCATGGCTGGCATTGGGCCACGCCGGACGAGCATGTACGACGGGACGGCTGCTAGACACGCCGCGACCGCATAGATCACCTTGACCGTCGCAAAGGGGCCGAAGATCTTGGCGAACGGCACGAACGGCAAGTACGCGAGCGGGTATTGCAGGGTCAGGACCGAGCGTGGCAGCGGGTCGGCGTCGCCGTCGAGGACGCGCATGATATGGACAAGCACCCAGGAATCGAGGAACAGGTCGTGCGGGTGGGCCAGGTTCCACCCGACCCGCCATAGAGCAAAGCCTGCCGCCAGCACGAGGCCGGCGACGGGCCACTCGATGCGCCTAACTGCCTGCCAGCCGGTAGGCAGCCAGAGTTTCCTGGTGCGTGCGATCCCAGGAATACCGGCGAGCTGCATCCGACGCTCGTCCTCCCAGCTCAGATTGCCGCGCCAGAGCGGCCTCGATCCCTCTGGCAAGCTCCCGAGGCGAATTCGAGGGGACGGAAACGGCGAAATCTGCCCAGCTCATGCCAGGCAGATCGGTGCGCACACACGGCGCACCGCATGACGCGGCCTCGAGAAGCACGAGGTTCCATGACTCCAGGCCCAGCGACGGAACCACGACGCACCCTGCCCGGTTGTAGGCGTCGACCAGCATTGCTGGCTCGGGGTCGACGATGAACCGGACCCGGTCGCCCAGCCGAGCTATCGCCGCCTGTCTTACTTGCTCGAAGTAGCCGCGCTCGTAGCTGACCGTCGCCAGGACTTCCAGCCGGACGTCTGGCAGCAGGCACATCGCGTCGATCAGGACGTGAAGGCCCTTCTCCGGCCGCACGTGCGCGACGAACACAGCAAGGCGGGGGTCCCTCGACGTGCCGTTCGCGCGAAACGTGGCGTGATCGACTCCCGGCGGGACGAAACACAGCTTGTGACCAAGGGTCTCGATTCCGCCCGGTCCCAGAAGTTCGACCGCAAACCCGGCATGGGGCGCGATTACCACGTCGGAGCGCGCCATCGTCCGGCGCAGCGCGGACTTTCCGATCCGACCCAGCCACCGCTGCGCCAGGGAGGTCCTCGGAAAGGTGTTGTGCAGCGTGAGCACGATGCGTCCGCCTCGAGGCCGGCCTGCCATCAGGGCGAAGTCGAACCACGGACTTGGACCATGGATATGCACCACATCCGCGGCGAGCCGGCTGATATCGGACAGAAGCGGCGGGTAGATCGGCGTCCGCAGGAACGTCCCCCAGGCCTGTCTGGTCAGAACCTTCAGGGACCCGTTGAGCGCATCAGCAGGCGGAACAGAGCGCTTCGCCATGGGCATCTCGATGGTGAACACGCTGACGTCCAGCCCCGCGTGCTGCTGGCGGTGGCCCAGCTCTGCGACGTAGCGTTGGATCCCACCTGCATAGCCGGGCTGGAAGAAGTGGACAAGATGGACGACCTTCATACCGCGCGGGTCCGGACGCGGAAGATCGCCCAGAGGATCCGGATGCCCTCCCTGACAGGGCTCAACTTTGACCTGCCCCGCCGCCGCCGGTAGATGACAGGGACCCAGTCGACCTGAAAGCCGCGTCGCACGAACTCCAGGGTCAGTTCCGTCTCCAGCTCGAAACCGCTCGTCGTCAGGTTGATCTGGCGAAGCCTTTCGACGTTGATCACACGCATCCCGGAAAGCAGGTCAGGACATTTCCTGCCTGTGACCAGGCCAGCCAGGACAGATAGCGCCCGTGCGCCCATTGCGCGCACCCTCGGCGTCTCGCCGGGGACCCCCCTGCGGAGCGCGACGACCATGTCGGCGCTCGATGCAGCCATCAACGGGAGCGCTTCGAGGTCGTACGTGCCATCTCCGTCGACCATCGCGAGCCTCTTCCAACCATTGAAATCCTTGGATGTCACGAACTCGCGCCAACCGCGCGCCTTGCCCCTCGACACTCTGACCACCGGCACGTTGTACTCGGACGCAATCTCCCGCGTCCTGTCCTCGGAGCCCCCGTCGAGCACCAGAGTTGCAACGCCCAGCCTGCGGGCGTCTTCGAGCACGCCTGGAAGTCCCTGCTCTTCGTTCAGGGTGGGTACGACCAGTAGCACGTCAGCCAGGTGCGCGACCGCCATTCAGCGGAATCTCCCCATCGATCGCCTAGCCATACGAGTTCCCGCCATGCGTCCGGTTACTCAGGTTGTCCTGCGCCGGTGCACTGACACGGTGGCTGAAGGCAGGGCCGGGCTCATGCTTGCCCGTGGCCGGGCCCGTTGCCCAGGCCGCCTTGCGCCCCCATCCAACGGACAGGGCCTCCATCCCGAGCCTGTAGCCCGTGCGCAGCACGACATGGCCGGGTCTCGTCCATCGACGATGCGCCCGTCTCGCGAGCTGGGCTTCCTTGTACAACCAGCGCCGTGCGAACGCGTAGAACAAGTCCGGGTAGCGGCCCTGCCAGACCATGCGGTTCTCCCCCGTGCGGCGCCAGAACGGCCTGCGTCTCGAGATACGGTCCTTCACCTCATCGTGGAACGCTGTCCCCCGGATGGGAAATGCCACAGAGATGCTCAAGATGTCGGGCTTTGCCTCTGCGACCAAGTCCCTCGTCCGGTAGATGTCGGCCTTGTCTTCGCCCGGATAACCCAGCATCACCCACGACAAGAATTCCATGCCGTGGCGGTGCGTTATTTCCGCCGCACGAAGGCTGTCTTCGACTCGCAGCCGCTTGGACATCCTGGTGAGTACGGCATCGGAGCCGGACTCCATTCCGTAGTAGACGCGCCTCACGCCCATCCGCTTGAGGTCCTGCGCGACGTCTTCGGTCATCAGGTTCGTCCTCGCCAGCACGTCGAACGACACCCGCAGGCCACGCTCGCTGATGAGGTGCGACAGCTCGTGCACCCAGGGTTTCGACACGACGAACGTATCGTCGACGAAGCGGAAATTCGTGGCGCCGAAGCGATCGACGCACTCCTCGATCTCGGTCACGATGCTACGCGGCGAGCGCCTGCGGTAGTTGCGTCCAAATACCGGCCGGTAGCAGAACGCGCAGTCGTACGGACACCCGCGCGCCCCGAATATTGCCATCGACACGTATCCGTGACGGCGCTGCCAGGCGTCGACGTACCGGTTGTATATGTGGGCGTCTCGCCGAGGGAACGGCAGCGAGTCGACATCAACGATGAAAGGACGCAGGTCGTGCGCGATGGCTTGCCCGCCGCCTGACCGGTACGCGATTCCGGGAATCTTCCGCAACGCGCCGGGATCGCGACCTGCCCGATCCCACTCCAACATGTCCCGCGCGGTCTCTTCGCCCTCGCTCCGGACGACGAGGTCGAAGCCTGCATCAAGGTAATCGCGGTAGTACCCGGTCGCGTCTGGCCCGCCTCCCACTACGAAGTAGCCACGTTCACGGGCGACCCGCGCGAACTCGAACGCGTGCCTGCGAGATATCACATGGCCGTAGATGCCGACGATCCGCGGCTTCGTGGCGTCGAGGGCGGCCAGATACGGGCGAATGTCCGAGTCAAACGTGGCGTCGAAGGTCTCGACTCCGTATCCGTTGGCTTCCAGGTAACTGGCCAGGTACCCGTGTCCCAGCAACGGGTAGATATCCATTGCGCGGCGCGTGACGGGGTCGTCCTTGATGAAATACGGGTTGCAGAGCAACACGTCCGTCGCCACAGATCGGCCTCCAGCCTCGGCCGGACTCAGGAACAGGATCACTGGACATTAACAAAAATGATTACGGATCAGGCCGCCCGTTAGATCACATGCGCACATACGAACGCGAGTTGGACACGGGCGCGCCCTGGGAGTCGTTACGAAAGCAATCTGCCACGGCCAAAACCAGCGGCAGGTTCCCGCACAGGCGGCGGGTATGAGACGGCGTCGTTGCGCGATGATTCGCCCGCCGATTTCGCTCGTTGCTCAAACTGCGGAGGTGGCTTCCAGATGGCACGCACGCGCTCAAACCCGACGCCCGGAGGCACGGCCAGACCGCTTGAGGGCAAAATTGCCGCAGTCACGGGCGGCGCGGCGGGGAACGGGCGTGCCAGTGCGTTCCGGCTCGGAACGGATGGCGCGCGTGTGTTCGTCAGCGACATCGACCCCGAAGCGCTCGAGGACGCACTCACAGAGTTGCGATCGAAAATGATCGACGCCGATGGCGGTGTGTACGACGCTTCGCTGGTATCTGACGCGTCGCGGTTCTTCGGCGACATCACCGCCCGGTTCGGCCGACTCGATGTCTTCGTCAACAATGCAGGAGGCATTCGCGCTCAGCCGTTTCCAGAGGTGACCGAAGACACCTGGGACTGGACGATGGACCTCAATCTCAAGGGCGCCTTCTTCTATATGCAGGAGGCTGCCAGATTGATGATGCGCCAGAAGGCGGGGACGATCATCAACGTCGCCTCGGTCGCCGGGATCGCGGGCGGTATGACCCTTTCGCCGCCATACGCTGCAGCCAAGGCCGCGCTCATCAACCTGACAAAAGTCGCGGCGGCCAAGTTGTCTCAATATGGCGTGACGGTCAACGCCGTCGCGCCCGGCATCGTGAACACCGCGTTCAACTGGCGCCTGGACGATGAGATCGGCGTGAGGCAACTCGGAATGAAACCGGGAGAGCACATCAAGAGCCGCGCCGCGCCCGTGCCGCTTGGGCGAATCGGCGAACCCGAGGATGTAGCCAACGCCGTGGCGTTCCTGGCTGGGCCGGACGCCTCATACATTACCGGCGAGACTCTGGTGGTGGCCGGCGGCCTTGTTACCAGGTGAAGGCCAGTTGACCACGCACAGGATCAAGGTCACGAACATCAAGACCTTCCTCGTCGGCGGCTCATGGCGCAACTGGTTGATCGTCAAGCTGGATACCGACATGAAGGTGGTCGACGGATGGCTCGAGTTCCCTCTATGACCTGCACCGGCCCGAGATGGTGCTGAAGCTGCCCAGGTTCGAAGATCGTTTGCGTTGAAGTCGAACGTGTCGTCCGGAGTGAGGCTGCCTATGGATGAGCGATCTTCGTGCTGACGATAGTTGGGCCGCGAGAGTTCTGGCACGCAGCTGATCTGTCTGCGAAATTCAGTTCGATCGACCCAAGAGTTCCCGGGCTCGATCCGGAAGGTCTCGAAATAAATCTGCGACGCTCCGAGTTCGTCCGGCCGGCCGCTGTGTTGTGGTGCGCCGTCTACGGTTCGCTGGCGCGGAATCAGCGCGTTCCGGTCCGGCTGTTGGCCCCGGAGAACCTGGGCGTTTCCATACACCTGAAGTCTGTTGGCCTTTTCCATGCGCTGCAGGAATGTGGCGTCGACGTCGACGACCGTGGCGTGCGAGATCGAGTCGACAGCAAGATTGTGCTGCCAGTGACGAAGTTCGGGACGGAAGCGGAAGTCGAAGAACTCGCCAACGTGGCGCTCGAGCGAGTAATCGAACGCGAGCTCGGGGCGTCCAATCTCAGGCCGATCGTGGCAGAGGTCTTCGCCGAGCTTGCAATGAATGCGGTCCAGCACGCAGAGTCTCCAATTCCCGCGTTCGGGTTGATTCAGTTCTACGGTTTCGGGACAACTGCGAGATTCGTGTGTGTTGTCCGAGTCTCCGAAGCCGAGTTCCGTACGACTGGGTTGCTATCGAGCTGGCCACACGTGAGCTCGTGAGTGGCACTGGTGACCCTCACCGTGGGATTGGCCTGTATCAGATCACCGAAGACATGAGACAGCCGGGCCGACGACTTATCTTGCATTCTGGAATTGGGCTGCTGAGTATTGACGAACGGGCGGAAACGGCAGCAAAGCGGGTACCGTTATTTCCTGGGACGCTCGCATATGCGTCAGTGCCTACCTAAGAATTGGCAATGAACAGGGCACTCGTCCGATATGGAACGTTTGCGGATCTTCGATTACGTTAACAAGCGCGCGCTGGTGACCAGGGCTTCCGCGCGCCGACTTTGGGAGCCGCTCGTCGAGGTTGCCAAAAAAGCAGGCGACGAATTCGTTGTGGACTTTGAGGGAGTGGAAGCGATTACCCCATCATTCGTCGACGAATTGATCGGGTTGATTTCGCGACTCCGGAGCGAGTCAAAGCTCGCGATCAGACGAGTCAGATTCGAAAACGTGCCGACGCGCCTGTCGACCGGTTTTGCCGCTATCGGCCGCGGAAGAGGCGCCGAGCTAGCCGAAATGGGGCCTAATGTCTGGTCTACCGCTTGGGGGCCCAACTAGGGAAGCGTCGTTGCACAGTTCGCCTTTTGGCAACTCCCGTTCCGACCCGTTGCGGATATCGTCCGGCCAGACGTGTCCCACTGCTGCGACGCCAACTCATCCTTCCGCATCGCCGCCCTCGTCGACTCACACGTCGCCGCGGGAGTCCAACGCGACGCCTGTGTCCCGACCTTTCGCGAAATCCGAAGACCTCCTGCCATAAAAACGCCCTGCATCCCGTGGGCGCTGGGGTTTGTTCGTCGGCGCAGTTGCGTCGGACAGGCAAGGCGCTCCGAAGAGGTTAGCGTCCGCCGCCCTCGAGATGCTTCTGGAGGGCGCCGTTGGACCTCTGCAGGTTCTTTCGCATCATCCCGCCCATGAACGGGAGCATCAGGATCGCAAAGCCCTTGGCCTTGCCCGTCGCCGTGTGATCGATCACGGTCTTGTCGCCGCTCGAACTCAT
Organism: Chloroflexota bacterium; assembly: GCA_016189845.1. Lineage (GTDB taxonomy): Bacteria > Chloroflexota > Dehalococcoidia > Lucifugimonadales > Lucifugimonadaceae > VGZT01. The sequence goes on from JACPRT010000087.1 coordinate 9,129, forward strand.
CTCCATCAGATGAGTCATGTCGGCCATTCTAGCGCGGCCGACCAGCTTGAATCTCTTGCCGGGCTCGTGCTCCAGGATTTCGAGCTCCATTCGCCCGAAACCCTTGGCCTGTATCCGGAATTTGGCCCCTGCGCCACTGCCGCCGCTGACTTTCTTCGTCTCTCCGGCCATCGGGTTCCATTTTGGGTAGTTCTCTATATCGGCAACGACCTTGGAGAGCTCTTCGGGCTTGCATTTGATTTCCTGGTGCAATTTGATCGTCGGCATACGAGTTCCCCTTCCGATTCGGCAAGCCCGCGTCGACTCTCAAAAGCCGTGGCAGGAAACGAGCCACGAGCCTACGTACGAAACCGGAGCTTGTCAATGTCGCGTCGGGGCGCCGTCCCGAATTGACTGTTGGCCGCCGTTGCAACACCATGCACGGTGCCATGGGTGACCTGCCAACTTTCATCAGCAATCCGGCCAAGAACCGGCTCAAAGCCGGGGAGCCTGTCCTCGTCTTCAACGTGTTCGAGTCGCTCAGGCCATCGTTCATCAAGATCATCAAGCAGACCGGTTACCACATGCTCATGATCGAAACCGAGCATGTACTGCACGACGAATACGCGCTGACGAACTTCATCATCAGTGCCCGCGACAACGGTCTGAGCCCGCTGATCACCGTTCCTACCACTGACCGCCTTCTCGTTTCCAGGCTCCTGGACGCGGGCGCGCTCGGTATCAATCTGTGCCATTCGGAGACGCGAGGGCAGGTCGATGATCTGGTCCGCTGGATGAAGTACCCGCCCGCCGGAGAGCGGGCGCTGGCGATGGGGGCGAATGTCGACTACCAGGTCGCGGATGCTGAGCAGTACTGCCGGGAGGCCAACCAGGCGACGTTGCTGATGCTAAAAATCGAGTCCTGGAGAGGCGTCGTAAACGCCGAGGAGTTGCTGGGCAACGAATGGATCGACGGCATTGTCTTCGGACCCGGCGATCTCGCTGCGAGCATGGGCCACCATGGCCAGTGGCGGCATCCGAAGGTGCTGGAGGCAATGGAGAGGGTGATCGAAATGGCCCTGGCGCGCGGAATCGCCGTCGAGCCGGCGGAGTTTCCGCGGGATAAGGCCGAATATGCAAGGCAGCGGAGCCGCGGCATCCAGATCTTCGGACAGACGCGGCAGACCGAGTACGAGCTGCTCAGGGACGCTGCGGAACGAGCCCTCGCGCAGTACCGGTAAGGGACAGGCGTATCAGGTGAGGCCCAGGCACCCAGAGCGCCGATCAATCACACGAAGGTCAGTACCCGCCGCGGGTTCTCGATGAGCAGCATATCGATCTGCGCCTGGCTCATCCCCTTGCGCTTCATCCAACCGGTAATGGTCGATGGGATGTGGTCGAACCCGTGGCCGCCGTACTCCCGAAGGCGGTGCTTCGTGCAGTTGTCGTGCGCCAGTACCACCCGCTCGAGGTGGCCGTCCCAGATGAGCCCCATCAACTGTTCGATGCGCTGATAATCGGATGGCATGAACGTATTCGGAGCATGCGGCGGGAACGGCGACTCGAGACCGAACGTGTCGTACTCGATGTAGGTGCCCGTCGCTGCCAGCTCCCGCAGGATCGCTCGGTCGTAAATTCGGATGTCCACGTGCGACATCACGGTCCTGCTCAGGTCCCCACCTTCGCGGTCAATGTACTTCACGATCTCGATGGGCGCCTTCTGGTCGCGGCCCGGGTGGATAAGGAGCGGCGCACCGGTCGCCCGCTGGGCGGCAACGGCGGCGGCGACGGACTTCTTCTCGTTGTCCGTCCACGGCCACGAGCAACCGATTTCGCCGATTATTCCACTGCGAATCCCGGTGTCGCCCACGCCGACCTCGATGTCTCGAACGATCTCGTCGGTGATGCTGTCGACGGTCATCGATGAGAAGTTCTTCGGGTGGGCCGGGCCGACGTAGTATCCGGCGCCCATGACGACGTGGATTCCGGCCGCCCGGCTTATCTTCGCGAGTGCCTCGGGGTTGCGGTGGATGCCAATGCTGGTGGCGTCGACAAGCGTGCCACCGCCAGCATCCCTGTAGCGAGCTGCCTCTCTGGTCGCCAGTTCCACGTCCGTCTGTACGAGGTTGTCGCGGTTCGACGACCAGTTGACGCGTATCCAGCCCAGGTTTGCGAGACCGACCTCTTCCTCAGCCAGCCGCCGGCCATTTTCGTTTCCGGGGTCGACAAAGACGACGCTGAGATCTATGAGCAGGTGCTCATGCGTGAGGGTGATGCCCAGATCTTGCGGGTCCACTGGGCCACGCACCGTCAGGACCTTTCCTTTTGCGTCTCTTGCAGTCATTTTTTCGGCCGTTTCTTAACCAGGCTCGGGGAGTTCGAACCGAGCCGGGTGCCGTGCTCGGTCACCGCGTCTTATGCAGGTGGCATGATACGTCCCAACAGAACGAGAGGTTCGCGACGCCCATCAGCTCAGCGGGCGACTACAATTCGACGATGTCCGAAATCTGGCTGGTCACAGGCATCCCCGGCGCCGGAAAGACCACTATCGCGAGACTGCTCGCGGCGCGGTTTGAACGAAGCGTGCACCTTGGGTTCGACGAACTTCAGGAATGGATTGTGTCTGGCGCGGTCTGGCCCGGCGATGAGCCTGCGCTCGAGGCCCAACGTCAGATCGACCTGAGCCGGCGAAACCTCTGCCTGTTAGCACGATCCTTCAGCGAGGGCGGGTTCCTGCCGGTGATCGACTACACCGCCAACACCCGGGCGACCATCGCAGACTTCGCGCGCGAGCTTGCGGGACTCAACCTCAACCTGGCCGTCCTTTCTCCGGGCAAGGCCGTCACCTCTGCCCGCGACGCTATACGCGAAAAGAGCATTCGCCACAAGGCCGAGCGTGGCATCTCCATCGCGGACAGGTTTGGATATCTGGAAGATGACTTGAAGGCCGAGTTGAGCGGAATCGGCCTCTGGATCGACAACGGGAATCTCACACCAGAAGAGACAGTAGATTCAATCCTGAGAGACCGTGACCGAGCGCGCATCGATCCGTTGATCCTTCGTTGACGGTCAGAAGGCCCTTGAAAACAGGAGGCATCGAATTGGAACGAAAGAAACTCGGCAGAACCGGGCTTGAGGTGAGCCGCCTTGGCCTGGGTCTATCGGAGACGGGCTTCAATCTCCCTCAGGACCAGATCGCCCAGGCTACCCGGGTCCTCAACGACGCATTGGACGGGGGCGTCAACTTCCTCGTCTCGGCCGAGTGCTACGGGCTCTCCGAGGAACAGATTGGCGTCGCCGTATCGCACAGGCGTAACGAATACGTCCTGGCGACGAAGTGCGGGCACTTCATGCCCCGCGGTCAGGGCCCGGACTGGACACGCGAATTGATCCTGGAACAGATCGATCGCTCCCTCAAGAAGATGAAAACTGATCACGTCGACTTGCTGCAGCTCCATTCCTGCTCGGTCGAGGTGCTCGAAAAGGGCGAGGTCACCCGCGCTCTGCAGGACATTCGGAAGGCGGGCAAGACCCGATTCATCGGCTACTCGGGCGACAACGCCAATGCCGAGTGGGCGGTGAACAGCGGTTTATTCGACACGCTTCAGACCTCGTTCAACCTGGTCGACCAGAAGGCACGGAAGACGTTATTCCCGGACGCAGAGAAGCGCGGCATGGGGGTGATCGTGAAGCGTCCGATCGCGAACGCCGCATGGGGCGCCGCCGCCGATCCCCGCCCGTATCAACATCTCCCCAGCTACACCGAGGAGTACTTTCGCAGGGCTCAGTCGATGCAGGCGGAGGGGCCGATCCCTGGAGATCCGGGCGACCGAATCCTGCTCGCGATCGGGTTCACGTTCGCCCACCCGGAAGTCGACGTCGCGATTGTCGGCACGCAGCGCCCCGAACACCTACGCTCAAACATCGAAATGGTGAGCAAGCGGCCTCCCCTTTCCACCGATGCGGTGAAAGCGCTTCACGATCGCTACGACCGGGTTTCGGGGAACTGGGAGCAACGAGGCTAGGGGCTGCCGAAAGGTTGGAATAGCTCAATCGGATTCCCAGATGGGTCCTCGATCAAGACTTGCTTGCCACCCGTGCCCTTCACGATGTCGTTCCTGAAACGCGCTCCAGCGTTCTTTAATTTCTGGACAGTGGCTTCGATGTCCTCGACTTCGATCTGAATTCTGTTCCACCCACCCGGAGCAGGAAGCTTGCCGCCCTGTATGGCTTGCCCGGCGCCGCCAGCTCAAGGACGGTTGAGCAATAACCGCATATCCCAAAGAGACATACGGGCGAAGCCCGGCGCCGGATGTATATCGACCTTGAAGCCGAGCGAATCGACGTAGAAAGGAA
>JACPRT010000092.1 GCA_016189845.1 Chloroflexota bacterium
CCGGATGTCGTTGAGCGGCGGCAGTATCGGATTCCAGTTCCAGCCCTCCCTTCCGAAGTCGCCGGCCCACACATCGATATTCGAATCCTTGCGGGCCGCGGGGATCATCTCGGACTGCAAGAATGCTACGTTCGCCTGCCCCGTCTGCAGCGCTGCCAACCTGGTACGAGTTTCCGAGATGGTGAGGACGATGACGAAGTCGGCGAACGGCTAGCCCTGCCACCAGTCGTAGTGGCGCTCGTACTTGATCACCGTGCCCGGCTGCCACTCAGTCAGCTTGTACGCCCCGGTCCCGATCGGCTTGCTCTTGTGGGCGTCCGCGCCGCCGATGGCTGTCCAATGCTTCTTGCTGTGGACAATCGCCTCGCGGCCGGTCAACTTGATGATGTAGTTGGCGTCGAGCCGGGTCATGGAAATGTCTACAACGTCCTTGTCGACGGCCGCTACCGATTTCACGGCTCTCATGGCACTGGCGCAGCCGCCGCAACCCGCCGCGCCCTGCTCGAACCAGCGGTTGAAACTCCAGGCGACGTCTTCGGTGGTCATCTCACCAAGCCCGCCCTGGAATTGCACACCCTTTCGGACGTGCAGGCGGATCCTCAGGCCATCATCGAGGACTTCCCACTTCGTCGCGAGCGACTCGTTGGTGTTCACCGTGGAGCCGACGCCGCGTCCGAGGACGGATTCATTGTTCGTCCAGATGAAGAAGCCCTCGAATCCGCCGCTCGACTGATACCCATCGGGAGGCGTCGGCGCGCGGAAATAGGCGAAGTTGAGCGTGCCGCCGTACTGCGAGCCCGCGGGCGCGGCGGTCGGCCCGGCTGCCGCGGATGTCGCGGTGGCAACCGGCGCTTTGGTCGCCGCGGGCGCGGTGGTCGCCGCGGGCCTTGCTGTCGCGGTCGGCGCGGTGGTGGCCGCAACCGTGGCTGCGGGCTTCGCCGTCGCGGTTGCCGCGGGCGCCGTGGTGGCTGCGGGCTTCGCCGTCGCGGTCGCCGCGGGCGCCGTAGTGGGCGCAGGCGCGGCCGGGGCGGTGGTCGGCGCAGGAGCGGCCGTCGGTTCTACCGCTTCGCCTCCACAGGCCACAGCGAGCAGAGATGCGGCCCCCATCAGCCCCAGAAGGAGTAACCCGGTCTTGAACAAACGCGGATACGTCGTTAAGCCCCGCAACATGAACGCTCCTCCCTCGCCGCATTCCCTCACATCGACGTGCCGGTGGTTGCGTTGCGGGCGGATGTTACACCCCAAAGGCGGCGGGGGGAACTGCACGGTAACATCTCGGCGATGACTCGATTGTTACTACTCGCCGCGGCGGTCGGACTGGTGGGGATACTGTCCGTGCCTCTGCTGCTTTCCAGGCGCTTCTCCGATGCGGACCGGTACAAACGGGAGCTCGCCGAATGGCACGTGAGCTGGGCCGACGCCAGCTCTCGGCAAGCGCGGGCCGCACTTTTCGCAAACCTCGAGCGGATCCGTCCACCCACGGCGTCGGTGACCGGCGCCAGCCGGCACCGACGGTACGTCAGAGCGCATCAGCTTCAGCTCCTGTCCGTGGATGCCGTAGAAGCGCTAGCCGCACGTGTGCGAGGCTCCCTCGGCGATGTCGGATCAGCCTTCGATTGCGAGACCTTGCAGCAGTACGAGCCGCAAGCGGGCTCCATCGCCCAGGCATCGGGCGTGCAGCTTGGATGGGTGGCGCGCGCGTGCGCGCTGCAAGCCGCGGCCGAACTCAACCTCGCGGACGTCCGTTCAGATGCGCTCCTGGACTGGCTGAAGGATGAGATCGGTGAAATCCAGCACGGCAATTAGGATTCTTGCCCCGGGGGATGTACGATTGCGGCCCACCAGCACATTCGAGGCCTCGGGCAGGGGGTTCGGTGGGTCGAACCCCGAATACAGCCACATCGTCGTGGTGGGAGATGCTTTCTGTCTCAGTTCGAGGCGATACGGCTTGCGCAAGCAGGTCCAGTAGGCGTCATCACCCTGAGCCGACCGCAGGTCCTGAACGCGCTGAACACCGCGCTGCTTGCGGAGCTTGATTCCGCGGTCCAGACGCTCGATGAGGATGACCGAACCGCAGTGATCGTGTTTACCGGCGCCGGCGATCGGGCGTTCTCTGCGGGAACGGATATCAATGAGCTGGCGAGGCTCGATGAAGACGGCAAGCCTCCGCCGGGCGATGAGCTGGAGGATTTCTGGTGGCGGCTTGCAAACACGCGGAAGCCGACCATCGGGGCCCTCAACGGATTGTGCTACGGGGCGGGTGCGCTCTTGGCGAGTTCGCTCGACTTGAGAATCGGGTGCACTCGAACACGGTTCCGCTTCCTGGCAGTCAAACTCGGCCGCCTCAATTCGACCTGGACGCTGCCGACGCTCCTCGGAATGCCCGCTGCCAAAGAGCTCTTGCTGACGGGTCGGGTGGTTGAAGCCGAAGAGGCGCTGCGACTGGGGCTTCTGAACAGCCTGGTGCAGCCGGACCAGGTTCTACCCGCCGCTCTGGAGGTCGCAAACACGATTGCCGCCAACGACCAGCGTATGGTCCAGGGGGCAAAACAGATGTTGAACGAAGGTATTGGGCGCAGCTTCAGGGAACGGTTCGAAAGCGAAGAGGCCGCGGTCAGAGGGCCGCTCCGTCCAAGGCCGGTAAGCGAGGCGTTTAAGGACTTCCTGGCCAGCAAGGCCAGCTAGTTGATGTAGCATGGCGACCGCAATGGCGGTCGAGGGAATGTGGGGAAGGAAGAACGTCCAGATGCACGTACTCGAAGTACTGAACCCGGTTGCCACCCAGCGTGGCACGGCGAGCGCGCTGAAGCCCAACCCGCGGCCTAAGTCGCTCGATGGCAAGACGGTCGGGTTGGTCTGGAGCGGTACGCACGGCGGCGACGTTGCGCTCAAGCGCGCGGGCGAGATGATCCAGCAGCGCTTCAAAGGCGTGAAGGTCAACTTCTACACGGGCGGCAACTACCCGACGCCGCCCAACATCCTGACACAGGCGGGCAAGGAGAGCGACGTAGTCATCGGCGCTACCGCCGACTGAGGGACGTGCGCGTCGTGGATGGTCCACGACATGATTGAAGTCGAGAAGATGGGGAAGCCCGCGATTCCCATCGTCTCGGGCCGGTTCGATGGCGA
>JACPRT010000083.1 GCA_016189845.1 Chloroflexota bacterium
GGCCTGTACACGACCAGCATCCTGGCGAAGACGGAAGCGGTGATGGCCGGCTTCGACGAGGCGATCCTTCTCAACCACGATGGGCACGTCTCCGAAGGCAGTGGCGAGAACATCTTCATCGTCCAGGGCGACCGTATCTCGACTCCGGGCGAGACCGACAACTGCCTTCTCGGGATCACGCGGGATTCGGTGATGACGCTCTGCCGCGACGAACTCGGGATGAAGGTCGTCGAGCGCCGGATCCATCGAAGCGAGCTCTACCTGTCGGACGAGATCTTCCTCACCGGTACCGCAGCGCACGTCACGGCGGTCGGGGAACTCGACAACCGAAAGGTCGGAGGCGGCGGGATCGGAGCGCTCACAAAGCAGATCCAGGAGATGTACGCGAAGGTCGTGACCGGGCGTAATCCCAAATACATGTCGTGGTGCACTCCGGTCGTCCCCGCCGGCGGATAGCGTTCAAAACCGATGACGCCCGAGGACATCCGGGCCATCGTCGTCAGGGACTATCTCGTGATGGCGTACCTGGGTACGCTGGGCGCCATCCAGATCGCGACCGCGATCTCCGGCCTCTCCGGGCTGTGGTTCATCCCGAATCGGACGGCCACAAGGTTGCTTGGCGCCTGCATGGTCGGCGCCGGCATCGCCTTCTTCTTCCTCGCGCCGCTCTGGACGGCAGGGCCGTGGGGCAGCGTGCCCGGCGGGCGCATCGTGATCGGCGCCGAAGGCGAGCCGGTGCCGTGGGGGAAGGCCAGCTACCGCGATCTTCCGCAAGCTCGCAACATCAACGACGTCAACGGTGGGCTCTCGGGCACCTCGCAGGCCCTCTGGTTCGCCTCCGCTGCAGGTGCAGCGATAGCGACGACCTACGCATTGGGCTCGATCATCAATTTCAGACGCAACGCTCCCGTGGGAGTACCCGGAGAGGGGATCGAGTCGCTGAAGGGCGCCGCGGTGCACCGGGTTCTCGGCAGATCGATCCGTTACTGGCGAGACAGCTGGAGGACTGAAGCCCGCAGCCTGAAGTCCGGCGCGCGGCCGGAACGAGTCCATCCGGCTAAGGATAAGAGCGCCAATCACGGCGACGCAGATCGCGAAGACGGGGGAGCGCGCTCGTGAATGCGTTCGACAGAGCGGTCCTGTTCTGGCTGAACGGGTTCGCGGGCCGTAACCAGTTTTTCGACGCCGCGGTCCGGCTACTCGCGAGCGACTACCTCATCCCGATGCTGGGCGTGCTGTCGATCGTCGGCCTGTGGTTCGCAGGCAGGACTCCTGCTGAGCGCGAGCGTTTCCAGATCAATCTGTTCGTCGGCGCGGCGTCGATCGGGCTGGCCAACCTGGCGGTACTCGGCGTGAACTTCCTCTGGCACAGGCCGAGGCCGTTCAACGCCATGCCGGACGAAGTCAACCTCATGTTCTATCCCTCGACGGACCCCTCGTTCCCGGCCAATCCTGCCGCGGTCGGCTTCGCAGCGGCGACGTCGGTCGCGCTGGCTAGCCCGCGGCTGGGCGCGTTCCTGGCGGTGGCGGCTGCGGCGCAGGCGATCGCCCGTGTGTACGCCGGCGTGTTCTATCCGACCGACATCGTCGCCGGGGCTGCGATCGGCATGGTCATCGTGGCGGTGCCCCTGACCCTGCGACGGCTGCTCCGCCCCATCCCCGAGCTTGTGATCAGGGCGGGCAGGGCAGTACTGCTCGCCTAGCCTGTCCTGGCACGTCTGGCCCTGCCGGCTCAGGCTAGCGCAACGGCCACCAGCGCCGTTTGCCAAGCCGCGACTGGAACGGGTCGATATCCGGGTTCCCGCCCTCAATGATCGCGCGCGGAGTGTCCACGAACAGCCGAGAAGCCTGTTCTTCGCCGACGAGCTCGGCCGCCCTGGCCTGCGCGCGTGCCAGGAAAGGCAGACGAGTCACCGCCGCCCGGTGCATGTCGGACGCGACCATGTGGACGAGGCCCCGCGAGAGAAACGTCTCGACCGCCCTGCGCGCCGGTTTCTCGAATTCGCCCAGCAGGCTGCTGGCCGTGACCTGCACGAGCATCCCGCGATCGACCAGCGCGGCTAGCTTCTCCGGCTGCCTCTGGAACGGCAGGCAC
>JACPRT010000084.1 GCA_016189845.1 Chloroflexota bacterium
ACCCTCGATCGCGTGGCCGTTGCGGTCCAGGGCGGCCCGGATACGGCTCAGTTCATCCTCAGTCAGCTCCTTCACCCGAGGGTTCGTGGTGATGTTGGCCATCGCGAGGACCTTCTTCGCCTGCGTCGGCCCGACGCCGTAGATCTTCTGAAGCGAGAACTCGACGTGGAGGTTGTCCGGGATGTTTACGCCAGCTACGAGAGCCATGTTCCGTTCCCTAGCCTTGCCGCTGCTTGTGACGACGGTTTGAAGTGCAGAGCACGCGCACTGTCCCGTGCCGCCGTACGACCTTGCAGCTCGGGCAGCGTGGCTTTACCGATGCCTTGACTTTCATGTGTGCCTTCTACTTGAACCTGTACGTGATCCGGCCGCGCGAAAGGTCGTAGGGCGAAAGCTCCACCAGCACGCGGTCGCCGGGCAGCACCCGGATGAAGTTCATCCGGATCTTCCCGGAGGCGTGCGCGAGCACTGAGTGGCCGGTCGGCAACTGCACGCGGAATACCGCGTTGGGCAGCGCCTCCGTCACGGTCCCCTCGACCTCGATCGCTTCTTTCTTAGCCACTCAACTCCTCAGGGTACGGTCAACACTTCCGGCCCGCCTGCGGTGATCGCAACTGTGTGTTCGAAATGCGCCGATGGCGAACCGTCGAGCGTGACGACCGTCCACTCGTCGTCGAGCGTTCTCGTCTTCCAGTCACCCAGATTGACCATCGGCTCGATGGCGATGGTCATCCCGACTCTCAGTACCGGGCCCTGACCGGCCGGGCCGTAGTTGGGCACCTGCGGCGGCTCATGGAGCTTCCGCCCGATGCCGTGGCCCACGTATTCCCGTACCAGGCCGTAGCCCAGCTGTTCTATGTAACCCTCGATCGCGGCCGAGACGTCGCCCACCCGGTTGCCGGGCCGAGCCGCCTCGATTCCAAGTTCGAGGGACTTCCTGGTGGCGTCCACCAGAGCCCTGCGCTCCGGCGTCGTTTCACCGACGATCAGCGTGACCGCGGCGTCGCCGTGGAACCCATCCACGACCGCGCCTGCGTCGATGCTGACCAGGTCGCCCTCCTTTACCACCCGGTCGCCCGGTATGCCGTGAACGATCTCGTCGTTCACCGACACGCAGATCACCGCCGGATACCCGAGATAGCCGAGAAACGACGGTCTGGCGCCGAGCGCCTTGATCTCACTCCTGGCAAGACGGTCGAGCTCCTTCGTCGGGAGCCCGGGCGCAAGCGCCCCGGCAAGGAGGTCCAGGGTTCGCGCGACAACACGCCCGGCTTCGCGCATCGACCTCAACTCCCGGTCCGATTTGATCGTGACCCCTGGAGCAGCCGCTGGGTCGAATGTGCGTCCGAGCGTTTTACCGTCTGCCAAAAAGGCCAACCTCGATTATAACCCGTAATCCTGCCGCAGAACCATCGGTCCCCCCGAAAATATCGGTGGGACTATTTCGCAGCGGCGACCAGTCGCCGCTGAATGTCGTCGATCTCGCCCTCTCCGGCGACTTCCTTCAACCGGCCGGCCGCCCGGTAGTGGGCGAGCACGGGCTCGGTCTGATCCCGGTACACGACGAGCCGGCGCCGTACTGCCTCCGGGGCGTCGTCGGCGCGTCCGCGCCCGGCCAGACGCTTGACCAGTTCTTCTTCTGAGACGACCAGGTAGATCGCCCGGTCGACACGCAGTCCGGACCTTTCGAGCCCGGAGTCCAGCGCCCGGGCCTGGCCCACCGTGCGCGGGAATCCATCGAGCACAACACCCTTCCCGGCACCTGGCGCCTTCAGGCGCTCCTGGATCATGCGGATCATGACGTCGTCGGGGACAAGATCGCCGCGCAGCATGTACGAATTGGCAAGTTTGCCGAGTTCGCTGCCGGCCTTGACCTCCGCGCGGAGCATGTCGCCGGTCGCGAGGTGTTTCAGGCCAAGGGACCCCGCGAGCAAAACGGCCTGGGTTCCCTTGCCTGCGCCAGGGGCGCCAAGCAGCAGGATGTTCAACGCACTACCTCCGGCCCCCTATCTCAGGAAGCCCTCGTAGTTGCGCATCAGGAGCTGTGCTTCCAGCTGGCGCATCGTGTCGAGCGCGACGCCCACCATGATCAGGAGGCTGGTGCTGCTGATGATGCTGGTCGCCGCCGGCAGGTTGGTGACCTGACCGGCAACGAACGGCAGGACCGCAACCACGCCCAGGAACAGGGCGCCGCCCCAGGTGATGCGGATGAGGACGCGGAACAGGTACTCATGTGTCGGCCTGCCCGGACGGATGCCGGGAATGAACCCGCCGTTCTTCTGCAGGTTTTCGGCGAGGTTCTGCTGGTTGAAAACGACCAGCGTGTAAAAGAACGCGAACACGACGACGAATATGAAAATCAGGACCCAGTACGTCACCCCGGACGGGTCCAACGTGTCTCGGATGGTCGTCGCGACCCGGCTCACGATGCCGGTGCTGGCCGGGTCGACGAAGTAGCTGGCGACGGTAGGCGGCAGGATCAGGATCGAGAACGCAAAGATCAGAGGGATCATGCCCGCCGAGTTGACGCGCAACGGTATGTGCGTAGCCCCTGACTGCCGGTACATCCGGCCTCCGCGAAAGACACTCCGGCCGTACTGGACCGGGATGCGGCGCTGCGCTTCATTGAAGAACACGATCAGGTAGACGATTCCGAGGCCGATCACGACGAGCAGCGCCAGCGAGAAGACCTGGTCCCGAAGCAGGAAACCCTGGCCGACGATCTGCGGGAGGGTGGCCACGATGCCGCCGAAGATGATGATCGAGAGGCCGTTGCCGATCCCTTTCTCGGTGATCAGCTCGCCAAGCCAGACAAGGAACATGGTCCCGGCGACGAACGCAAACAGGATTGCAATGGTCGGGAGCAGCGTGTCGCCGCTGAGGCCGATGCCACGGATGGCGCCGCCTTGCGCGGAACCCAGGCCGCTCTGCAGGAAGGTGAGCTGCCCGTAACCCTGGAACAACGCAATCGGGATCGTGAGCCAGTGCGTGTACTGGTTGATCTTCTGCCTGCCGAACTCGCCCTCTTTGGCCAGCTCTTTGAGTGAAGGAATAACCGCGGTGAGGATCTGCATGATGATCGACGCCGTGATGTACGGATAGACTCCCAGCGCTGCGACGCTCAGGTTGCGGAGGGCCCCGCCGGAGAACAGGTCCAGGAAGCCCAGCAGCGGGTTGGCGTCGAACGCGGCGGCGAGCGCGTCGCGGTCGACCCCGGGGACCGGGACGTGGGCCGCGAAGCGGAACACAACGAGCATCGCGAACGTGAACAGGATCCGGAACCGCAGGTCCGGGATCCGCAACGCGTCGATGACCGCCTGCAGCAGGGGAGGGCGGGTCGACTCAGCCCGCTGGGCGTAGGCCTCGCGAACCATTATTGCTTGGCCTTGCGTCCTCTGGCGGGCTGCGGAGCGGCCGCGCCTTCCGGCGCCGGCTCGGGCGCCGGAGCTTGACGCTCTTGCTTCGGCGCTTCCTGCGCCTGAGCCTTCGTCAGGGCGGCCTTCCTGGCCCGTTCGTCGATATGCCCTTTTCTCTTTACAGGGGCGGCATCGGAAACGGGCGCGGCGATGAGGGTAACGGTCCCGCCCGCGGCTTCGATCTTGGCTCTCGCGGAAGCGCTGAAGGCGTGCGCTGTGACCTTGATGCCCTGGACGGCCTCGCCAGTGCCGAGGATCTTGACCGGGAGTCCCGTCCGGTTCACGAGCCCGCGTTCGATCAGCGACTCCGGGGAGATTTCCGCCCCTGCGCCGAACCTTTCCAGGCGGTCCAGGTTGACACCGATGTATTCGACGCGGAACGGGTTATGGAACCCGCGCATGTACGGCAGGCGTTTGACCAGCTTGAGCTGGCCGCCCTCGAAATGCGGCCTGACCGACCCCCGCTTCTTCTGGCCTTTGAACCCGCGGCCCGCGTACGAGCCCTGGCCTGCGGAGTCGCCCTGGCCGCGCCGCCGCCGGTTTCGGCGGGAGCCTGGGGGTGATTTCAGTTCATGCAGTCCCATTGGCCCCGCTCTACTCCTCTGTAACGACGACGAGGTGCTTGATCTTGTCGATCATGCCGCGGACCGTCGGTGAGTCGTCGCGCACGACCTCCTGGCCGATCCGCCGAAGGCCCAGGGTCCGCAGGTTATCTTCCTGGTACTTGCGATGACCGATCACGCTCTTGATCTGCTTGATGCGCAGCTGTGCCATCTGGCTAGCCCTCGGCGACCGGGGCGGGCAGGCCCCTCCGCCGAGCGATCTCGGCCTTGGGGTCACGCAGCCGTTCGAGTCCTTGCACCGTCGCCTTGACGATGTTGATCGTGTTGCTCGAGCCAAAAGTCTTCGACAGCACGTCGCGCACACCCGCCGCTTCGAGGGCAGCGCGGACGCCGCCCCCGGCGATCATGCCTGTACCGGCAGATGCCGGCCGCAGCAGGACCGTCGCGCCGTTGAACGTGGAGACGATCTCGTGGGGGATGGTCGTCCCGTTCAGGATCACCTTCTTCATGTTTTTCCGGGCGCCCAGCGTGCCCTTGCGTACCGCGTCGGGCACGGCGCGCGACTTGCCCAGGTGGACGCCGAGCGTCCCCTTGCCATCGCCGACGACTACCAGGGCGGTGAAGCTCAGGTGGCCCCCGCCGCTGGTGACTTTCGCCACGCGTCGGATCTGCACAACGCGCTCGATAAGGGGCGCCTCGTCAGAATCGCCGCGGTCGCGTCGACCGCGTTCCCGATCGCCTCCGGAATACATTTAGAACTCCAGCCCTTCCTTGCGGGCGGCGTCGGCCAGCGCCTTCACTCGCCCGTGGTATTTGAACCCTCCGCGGTCGAACACGACGGTCGTAACGCCCGCCTGCCTGGCGCGCTGCGCCAGCCGGGCGCCGATGACCGCTGCCGTTTGGGTCTTCTTCGACTTTTCCACGCTCGGCTTGACTTCCGCCTCTATGCTGGACGCCGCGGCCAGCGTCTTCCCGGCCGCGTCGTCGATCACCTGCGCGTAGATGTGCTGATTGCTTCGGAAGACCGAGAGACGCGGCTGCGCCTGGGTGCCGGCCACCCGCTTCCGGACGCGCCGGTGCCGGATCTGCCTCGGCCGATTGTCATACTTGCGGTTGGCCACTTAAGCTGCCGTCCCCTTCGCCGCGCTCTTGCCTGGCTTCAACTTGACCTGTTCGCCGGCGAACCGAATGCCCTTCCCCGTATACGCGTTGGGGGGCCGGATTCTTCGGATTTCGGCGGCCTGCCGGCCGACCGTTTCCTTGTCCGGCCCGCTAACCACCAGCCGGGTCTGGCCCTCGGCGCTCAGCGCGTTCTTGCCGAGCGGCTCGATGATGACCTGGTGGGTGAACCCGACGTAGAGCGCCAGATTCTTGCCCTGGGCCTGGACCCGGTACCCGGTGCCCACGAGGTCGAGGCTCTTGCTAAAACCCTGGCTCACGCCGGAGATCATGTTCGATACCAGGCTCCGGCTCAGCCCGTGCAACGCCTTCTGGCTGTCGCCGTCGTCGCGGCGGTTGAAGACGACCTGCTTGCCGTCGGACGTGATGGAGATCCCTCCGGGCAGAACATGCTTGAGTTCGCCCCGGGGGCCCTTCACCGACACACCCTGGCCGTCGATCTTCACTTCGACGCCCTTAGTTATGAGGACTGGATTGCTGCCGATCCTGGACACGTTCGACCTCGATTACCAGACCCAGAAGAGAAGTTCGCCGCCGAGGCCCTGTTTCCATGCCTCGCGGCCGGTCATGACGCCCTTCGACGTCGAGACGAACGAGACCCCCAGACCGCCGTACAGGCGCGGGATCTCGTTATGGCCGACATACGTTCGCAGGCCTGGCCGGCTCACGCGCCGGAGGCCGGTGATCACCGGCTCGCGGTTCTCGTAGTAGCGCAACTGGAGTTTTAGCGACGCGTGGGGCCTGGTATCGACTCGCTCGACGCCGCTCAGGAAACCTTCGCGCTGGAGCAGCCTGGCGAGTTCCAACTTCACCTTCGAAGCCGGAACCGTCACAGAATCGCGGCGCACCGCGAGCCCGTTGCGGATGCGCGTCAGCATGTCCGCGATGGGATCAGTGACCTGGGTGTCTCGGACCGGAGTTGCAGTCGTTACCATTACCAGCTCGCCTTACGTACGCCGGGTAGCTCGCCGCGCAGGGCCAGCTGGCGGAAGCAGATCCGGCACAGGCCGAAGAAACGGATGTAGCTGTGCGGGCGTCCGCACCGTTCGCAGCGGTGATGGAACTGCACCGCGTGCTTCGGGGGGCGCTTCCACTTTTCGATCTTGCACTTTTTGGCCAAAGAGCTTCCCTCTGGTACGTGTTTAGGCTGGCGACCCGGCGCGTCGGGGCTCGGCAGCGCGCACGAACGGCATGCCGAGAAGTTCGAGGAAACGACGGGCCTCTTCGTCGGTGCGGGCAGAGGTGACGATGGTGACCTGGAGGCCCCGGAGACGATCGATCTTATTGTAGTCGATCTCAGGAAATACGATCTGATCGGCCAGGCCCAGCGTGTAGGAGCCGCGCCCGTCGAAGCTGTTGCGTGGGACCCCGCGGAAGTCACGCACGCGAGGCAGGGCGAAGTTGGCGAGCCGGTCGAGGAAATGCCACATGCGAGCGTCCCGGAGCGTCACCATGACGCCGACGACCTGGCCTTCGCGCAGGCCAAAGTTCGCGATCGAGAGTCTGGACTTCGTGACGACCGGCTTCTGGCCGGCAATTGCAGTGATATCGCGTGTGGCGGCTTCGACGGCCCCCGCGTTCTTCAACGCCTCCCCAAGGCCTATGTTCAGAACGATCTTCCTGAGGCGCGGGACCTGCATGGCGTTCGAGTAACCGAACTCACGCTTCAGGACGTCCACGACCTCGGTCCGGTAGCGCACCAGCAGTCGCGGCTTGACCATCGGACGCTGCGGAACGGACGGCGCGGCCTTTCCTGCAGGCGCCTTGCGCTGGGCGCCGTCGCGCGGCTGGCCAGCGGGGCGCTGACCGCCCTGCCTGGGCTGTCCGGCGGGCTTGCCGCCAGCGCCCGCGCCGGACTTGGCCGCCGCCTGCCTGCCCTGCTCGTCGCCCGTCTTCGGGGCGCGCTGCCTCGCAGGCCGCCTGCCGCCGGAGCTGGCGGCGGCTTCCTGCCCGGGCTGCTCGGCTGGAGTTGCGGGCTCCCCGCGCTCCGGCCGCTGGTTTTCCGGCGCGTCGCCGGGGTTTAGTCCAGGGTTTCCTTGCATGATTTGCAATATCTCACTTTGGTGCCGTCTTCGAGGAACCTCACACCTGTCCGGACCGCCTTCTCGTGGCGTTCGTGGAACAGCATCACCTTGGAGGTCCCGATCGGCGCCTCCTGTTTGATGATCCCGGCCTGGGGCGTGCCAGGCCGCGCCTTGCGGTGGCGGGTGATCACGTTCACGCCCTCGATCACTACCTTGTCTTCGCGGGGGAGCACGCGGATCACCTTCCCGCGCTTGCCCTTGTCCTTGCCGGCGCGCACCTCGACGGTATCGCCGTTCTTGATTCTCAGAGCCATCTCACAACACCTCGGGCGCCAGGGACACGATCCGCATGAATTCGCGGTCCCGCAACTCCCTGGCCACCGGACCAAAGATGCGCGTGCCGCGAGGGTTGAGGTCCGGACCGATGATCACGCACGCATTGTCGTCGAACCGGATATATGAACCGTCGGGCCGCCGATGCTGGGCGGCCGTCCGGACGATCACGGCCTTTACAACTTCGTGCATCTTGACCGCGCCGCCGGGCGTCGCCTCTTTGACTGCCGCCGTGATTACGTCGCCTATGTGGCCGTACTTGCGGCGGCTGCCGCCCTCGACATGGATGCACATCACGACACGGGCGCCGGAGTTATCGGCGACCCGGAGCCGCGTCTGTGGCTGGATCACCGCTGGACCTCCGACCCGGACGTCGCGGGCGTTCCGGGCGTCTCCAGTGGCTCAGGAATCGCAGGCAAGTCGATGTCTTCCGGCCGGATCTCGGCGAGGTCGACCTTCTTGACCACTTCGACCAGCCGCCATCGCTTGCGTGCGGACAGCGGCCGGGTCTCCTCGATGCGGACGACGTCGCCGGACTTGGCCGTCCCGTTCTCATCGTGCGCCATGAACCGCGTCACGCGACGGATCGACTTCTTGTAGATCGGGTGGCGCGACGACCATGCGACCTCGACCACGATCGACTTCTGCATCTTGTCGCTGACGACGGTCCCGATGCGCTGCTTGCGCCCGCTGGTGGTCATTGCGTGGCCTGCTTTCCGGCGATCTCACGCTCGCGGATCACGGTCGTGATGCGAGCGATCGACCGCCTGGTCTTGCGTATCTCGGTGACGTCTTTGAGCTGCAGCGTCGCCTGCCGGAACCGGAGGTTCAGGATCGCGCGGCGTTGTTCGTCCAGCTCCTTGCGGAGCAGGTCGGGGCTCAGTGTCCTGATTTCATCTATTCGCATGGAGTCGTTTTTTCCCGGTCCCTAGATAAGCGCGTCGCGCTTGATGATTGCGGTCTTGATCGGAAGCTTGTATTGCGCCAGGCGCAAGGCGTCCCGGGCGATCTGGTCGGGCACGCCCGAAAGCTCGAAGAGCATGCAGCCGCGGCGCACGACCGCCACCCAGTGATCGACCGCGCCTTTGCCGCCGCCCATACGGGTCTCCAGCGGACGGGACGTTGCCGACTTGTCGGGATATATGCGAATCCAGATCTGGCCGCCGCGCTCCAGGTGGTGCACGATCGTGCGCCGGCAAGCCTCGATCTGACGCGACGTCAGCCAGCCGGGGGTGAGCGCCCGCAGGCCGTAGTTGCCGAACTCCAACGTACTGCCGGTCACGGCGAGTCCACCGCGCTTGCCGCGGTGGTGCTTGCGATACTTGGTGCGGATTGGCTGAAGCATGTCTTATGCCTCTGTAGCCGGACTGGCCGCAGGCTGGGGAGCAGCCGGAGGGACGGCGGGCTGCGAAACCGGCGCGCGAGCGGACTCGCCTTCAGCAGGCTGCTCCGGGGCCGGCGCCCCGGCGGGTCGGGCTGCCCCGCGCGCTCTCTCGGACCGAAGGGCGAGCGGCTCCTCGCCCTTGTAGATCCAGACCTTGACGCCAATCTTGCCGAATGTCGTGTTCGCTTCGCCGATCGCGAAGTCGATGTTCGCACGGAGGGTGTGCAGCGGCACCCGGCCTTCCATGATCTTCTC
>JACPRT010000088.1 GCA_016189845.1 Chloroflexota bacterium
ATCCGTGCCGGCAACCCCCGGGCAAAGCCGACGGCGAGGTGGGTGACCCGCTCGGCGTTCTCGGTTCCATCAAGTGGGACTAAAACTGTTCGAAACAAAGATGCCGTCCCGATGAAGCCAGAGACCGGTGTTCCCCGGGGGTTGTACGAACCCATGATAGATCGCCACCCGATCCCCTTTCAGTCTCGCTACGCGCACACGACCTTGTCCAGCGAAAGAAGGCCTGTGGCGGCAACAAGTTTGCCGCCACAGGCCATGGCCGATCAGGACAGACTCAGACGAGTCGCTTCAGCTCTCGATGATCAGCTTCGAGCTGAACTTTACCGCCCGCAGCGAGTGCCGGGTCGGAGACAGGTCCTCCGACGTCTTCGCCAGTTGCTCGAGCTGTTCTCGGGGCGCGCGGCTCTCCACGTAGTAGGTCGCTCGGATCTCCTGGAACCCAGGCGCCACCGCGCCGGGGGTCGGGAGGGCCAGCATTCCCTGAAGGTCGATGTCGCCCTCGACTTCGACGCGCAGACTTTCGATCGCGATCCCCATGGTGGCGCCGTACGTCGCCCAGCCGGAGGCCAGGCAGTGCCCGAGGGCCGCGAGCAACACCTCGACCGACGATGGCCCCTTGTTGGTCCCCAGGAGTTCCTGCGGGTGATCGCCGACGATCGTGAACGACTGCTTCCGGCTCGTGTCGTTCTTCGCGCCGCCGAGCGAGAAACCCTTCACCGTCGCCTCGTTGTGGAAGCCGCTACGCCATGTCGTCGATGCCGAGAAGACCGCCTTTGCCACCTGGGGCTGGGCCTTGACCAGCTCCACCATGCCCTGGATCCCCTCGATGCTGAGCCCGTTTACCACTGTCGCCGTAACCATTTCCGCGCCTCCTGCTGTTTGAACTTGGTGTTCGACCAGTATTGGTGGCGCGTCCGGGCCGTTCATCTGACGAACGTCGGATTTTTCGCGAGAAGGTCGTGCTCCATGGCGTACAGCGTCGCTGCCGAACGGTTTGAGACGCCGATCTTCCCGTATATGTGTTCCAGATGGGAGCGAACCGTTCCCTCACTCAGGAATAGCACCTTCGCCATCTGCTTCCGATTCATGCCGCCTGCGGCAAGGCGAAGCACTTCGACCTCTCTCTCGGTGAGTCCGGCCGGCCGCTCCTGGCGGCGGGCCTTCTGACGCGGCGCCTGCTCCAAGCCGCCCAGGCTGGCGACCAGCGCATCGACGGCTTCTGGCGCAAACCTGGTCCCTGCCTCTTGCCGAATCGCATTGACCGCGGCATCGGCGTCCACCGCGGGCCCTTCAGGCGTGTCGTGACACAGCTCATCGAAGCGATCGGCCACCGCGATGATCCGTGCCCCGAGGGGAATCTGGAACCCGGAAAGTCCCCTGTGGTATCCGCTGCCATCGATCCGCTCGTGATGCGCCGCCACCAGTTGGCTGGCCGGCTCGAGGGCGGGAACCTTGGACAGGATGCGCTGGGAGTGGTAGGCATGGAGCCGCACTTCCTCACGCTCAACGCTCGTCCGCTGGTCGTCTGGCTTGTTCAGAACGAAGGAGGGCACGGCGACAATCCCGATGTCGTGCGTCAGCGCGGCCAACGTTATCGTCGACACCTGGCGTTCCGCGAGCGACATCCTCCGGCAAATACCCTCGGACAGCTCAGCGACCCTGCGGGAACGCCCGAGAAGATACGGTGATTTCATGTCGGCATAGTCGGCGAGAGCCATCGCCACGTCGATCAATTTTTCCTCGCCAAGATACCGGTAAGGTGATCCCTCGGGTTCCATCGACGCCACGGCGTCGGCCACCCGCTGGTCTTCCAGTCCCTTCCAGAAACTCTCGCGCTGCGCCGCGGAAAGAAACGCGTCGACGACTTCGGGATCGAAAGCCTTGCCACGACGGGCGAGCGCGATCCGCCTTGCGCCCTCGCGCCCCTCGACCCGGTGGAAGACCTCCAGGAAGCTTGTCAGGAGGACGATACGGGAGACGACCGGGATGCTGTCGCGCCTGCTGCCGGACGGCATCCCCCGACCGTCCCATTGCTCGAATACCTGCATCAAAGCGTCCTGGACCGGCTGGGGCATACCGAGACGCTTCGCGATCCGCGTCGCGACCTGACAGGTGCTTTCGAACCCCTCTCGCATGAACTCCTTGCCGTGTGCGAAAAAGTCCACGAACCTCGAAGCCCGTGTGGCGACTGGCATGCCGGCCGCCACGTATTTTGCGAGCCAGGCGACGACGTCGACGGGGTTCTGGACGTTGCGGAAAAACTGAAGATCGCGTTTGGCGGCGAGTTCGTCCACGAGCCAGGAAGTCGCAAGCTGGCTGGTCCAGGTAGTGCAGCCAGCGTCCTTCAGGAGCTCGGTGTAGTAGAGATGGACGCGCTGCTCGTCGGGAAGCCGGAGCTCGTCGGCGATGCACATGCCCACGTAGCAGGATCGCACCCCGTGTTCGGCCTGCAACCCCATCGCCAGATCGCTGGCCAGGGAGAAAGCGCCCAGCAGGTCGGCCATCCGAACGGCGTGTTCACCAGGTGATAGAGAGCCGGGCGCATTTGCGGGCACGTATTCGTTCGGCAAATTAGCGCTCCCGATCTCGATACTTGAGGGCGTCGTTCCCGGAGCGGGCCGAGGTCATCGGCGCTGAGCTGATGCCACCCCCGGTAGTAGCAGACGAAACCGGTATCGAAACCGTATACCTTTGGCGCCGAAACTTGCAAATAGTTGCACCAAATGAAAGCCTGATTGCGTTTGAGACGGGGCCGGAAAACCGGCCCTGCCTCCGGTCCGAATGAACGAGCTATCCTTCAACCACCTCCGTGCCGACCATGCCCGCCTCCTTGTGACCAGAGATCTCGCATGCGAAGTGGCAGGTCCCCGGCGCGTGCCCCTGGAACACCTGGAAGGCCTGGCTGCCCGGGACGGCGTGGACGTGCACGACTTCGTCATCAGAGCCAGCCGAACCGCCCTCCATGGACTTGTGCCCCATGGCGTCTGCCCCATCCGTCTCGTCCTGGCGGACGACGCTGAACGGCAAATCCTTTCTGACCATTTACATCTGACCATTTGCCCTCATCCAAAGGGGCGCGGCGGGGAGTAGCATGAGCGCCACGCTTGTGAGTCTCGCGAACTGGCGATTGGAACGTCGGCCGCTGGCAGCGGCCGGCCGAAGGCAGAAACGGCGAAGTGGCAACGGAGCTGCGGGAAGCGCCGTTTGTGATCGACGACCAGCAGCGGGTCGTCCAATGGAGTTATGCGGCCGCTGGATTGACAGGCGTCCCGCAATCGGTCGCGGTTGGGCGGCCCTGTTATCAGCTGGTGCAGGGCCGGGACCTCCTCGGACGCCTCGCCTGCCGACCAGGCTGCCTCGCTCGCCGCGCCCTCCAAGACGGCCACGTGAAGGGACGCTGCGCGCTCCTCCTACGTGGTATCGAGGCGCCTCGGGTGCGGGTTGTGTGCGAGCTCGTGGCCCTTCCAAGGGTGCCGGGAGGCGCCCTGGCGACCCTCACGAAAAGGGGGCCGGGGCCTGGCGCGTCGCACGGGGACGGGCAGGCCGCCTCCACACTCTCGTTCCGGGGCTCCGTCGAGCACGTGCTGCGCGACCTAGCCGCCGTTACCGCCCTCTCCACGTCGTTGCCGGCCGGAAACTTTGAGCAGAGCATCGAGCGAGCGTTGGGGTGGGTTCGTGACGCGGTAGACGCTGAGGCAGCGGAGTTGTTCCTGGCCGACCGCCGAGGCGGGGATATGCTCCTCACCGCCTATCGCGGCCCATTCCCGACGGCGTTTGCGCAGATCACCCGCTTCCATCCCGGCGAGGGCTTTCCCGGGCTGGTCATGAGCCGCGGTGAGCCCCTCTTGACCAACAATCTCCCTGAGGACCCGCGCTACCTGCGGACCAGGGTGAAACAGAAGGGATTCAGGTCCTACGTGTGCGTGCCGCTCATGGGGCCCAAGGGCCCCGTGGGCTCCCTGAACATAGCGAGCCGTCGGCCTGATTTCGATGTCGGGCGGGCGCAGCGCCTGCTCACCTGGGCCAGCGGCCCCCTCTGCGCGTCGGTCGAGGCCGGACTTGCGGTGGCAGGGGAGACCGTCGGCGTCGTTGCTGGCGAGACTCTCCAGGGGGGCAAAGAGGGACTGGACAGTCTCCTGGGCAGCGTTTTGCGGCAGCTGATGGCCGTGGGTAAGGCGAGCCGCGGGGCTTTGCTTCTCTACGATCGCGAGCTGGGCGGGCTTGTTAGAAAGGTGGCGGAGGGCGAATCCCCCGCCATCGGCTGTCCTGAGGTGAAGCTAGGCAGGCCGGACGAGTGTCCGGCGCTCGCCAGCGGGCAGGGGCTGGCGCTCTACGGCCCGCGCCATGCTTGGCCCCGGCCGTGCCAGGATATGCGTGGCGCGGGGAAGACGGTCTACTGTGTGCCATTGATCGGAGGAGGCCAGGCGGTCGGCGTGGCCCTGCTAGGGTACGGCGAGCACAACCCTTCGCCACCTACAGCATATCTGGCGCCCCTCCTGAAACTTGCCGGGCGGGGGGCCTGCGCCATCGGCCAGGAATGGGCAAGAGCCCGGAAGGGACGGGCCACGCTGGCCGCCCCGGTCGCGGCCCAGCAAGACCATGGACCGGAGAGGGTCCCCGGCGGCGGCGCGCACCCCTCCGCGACGGGGGAGGCCGCTGGCCCTTCCGGCCACCTGTTCCTGGAGGTCCGCTGTTTCGGCGGTTTCGAGCTGTACCGCCGGGGGAGGCTGGTCACGCCCGACATGTTCCAGCGGCGGGCGGCGTTGAGTCTGCTCAAGATCCTGCTGATTTACGGCGGTCGCCGGATCCATCGCGACGTCCTGGCGGAACACCTCTGGCCGGAGGCGGACCCGCGGGCCGCTGCCAACCGCCTGTACGTGGTGGTACACACCCTCCGCCACATGGTGGAGCCCCGTCAGGGAAACAAGCTCTGGCAGTACGTCCGCCGCGAAGGCGATTATTACCATTTCAACCTCGATGCTTCTTGTTGGATTGACATCATGGAGTTCCGGAGCCATCTGCGCCTCGCCGAGCGACTGCACCAGAGGAAAGAGCTCGCCGGGGCCATCCGGGCCTATGAAACGGCCGCCGGCCTGTACCGGGGCGACCTGCTGGAGGATGAGCCCTACTCCCAATGGTGCCTGCAAGAACGGGAGCACCTGCGGGAGACGTGCCTTGAGGCGCTGCAGAGGCTGGCGAATCTCCATCTGGAGCGCGGCGGTCCCGAGCGGAGCGCGCAGCACTTTCGGCATGCCCTGAGACTTGACCCGCTTCGGGAGGAGGCCCACCGCGGCCTGATGCGCGCCCTCTGGGTGGCCGGGCGGCGGGACGAAGCCCTGCGGGAGTACGAGGTCTGCCGGGATACTCTCCGACGTGAGCTGGACGTCGGCCCTCTTCCCGACACCGAGCGCCTGCATGCGCTCATCCGCAATAACGCGTCGCCCTGATTTCTTGAAAGATGTTCAGGCTCGGAGCGCCCCGCCACGGGGCGCATTTCTTTTCTGGGCTGTAAGTCCACCGTAAGACTTGGGCGGTATCTATCTGCCGACTCGTCGGGGCGCGATAGGGAACCCAATTACGTCCGCAGCCTGTAAGACGCATGAAAGAGCACCGCGCGAACAAGGAGCAGGGCAAGGTAGACCACCAGGGGTGGGATCCATCGGATGGAGTTCGCGTTTCGTTTGTGATGACGCTCTGGCTGGAGCCGCAGGGAGGGAAGGGCCAGCCGGAATGGCGCTGGCGGGTTTGCCATGTACAGACGGGAGACCAGGCCTACTTCCGGCGGCTTACCGACGTCATGGCGTTCATCTCGAGCCAGTCGCGATTTCCAGCGCCCAGGTGACTCCATAGTGCCCATGGTCGTGGTCAAGGCAAGGACCGGCGAAAACGCAGGTGAAGGGCGCGCTATGGGGACTCGGCGAGGTTCATAGGATGGGCGGCAGTTCCCTTCGAAGGGCTTCTGTTGTGCTCGCGCTGACGGCCCTGTTCTTCCTTGTGGGAACCGGGACGGTGTGGGCCCAGGGGCCGGGACCGGCCGAGGAGTACCGGGAGCTGCCAGGCGTGGGTAGCCGGCTAGCCGTGTGGATGGTGGCCGAGCTGCATCTGATGTTCGCCGCCTTTGTGCTGGCGGTGCCGATGTTCGCCCTGGTCATCGAGTTCATGGGATGGCGGAGCAAAGAACAACGCCTGGATCGCCTGGCGCACGAGATGGCGCGGCTCCTGCCGCCGACCTACTCGATGACGGCGATCCTGGGGGCAATGCTGGTCTTCCTCCTTTTCACGCTCTACCCACGCTTCATGGGCTATATGGCGGACATCTTCGGCCCCACCATGTGGGTATACCCCCTCTTCTTCATCGCTGAAACCCTCAGCCTCTACTTCTACTACTACTCTTGGGACCGCCTCCAGGGCACCCGCAAATGGGCTCACCTGCTCCTTGGGCTGTCCCTGAACATCTTCGGCACAGTCGTGATGTTCATAGCCGACTCCTGGGCCACTTTCATGATGACTCCGGGCGGCGTGGAC
>JACPRT010000012.1 GCA_016189845.1 Chloroflexota bacterium
GCTGCCATCCGGGCCCGCTACGACAACGAGAAGCAGACGGTCGAGTCTGAGATCACCGCGAAGATAGAGGAGCTCGAGGGCATCAAGGCGCTCGATCTTCTCACGGAGTCCCGCTACCGCGAGCTTCGAGACCGGTTCGGAGAGGTGTTCCGGGCAGGAATGGGCGCCGAGGCCGTGCTCGAGATCCTGCGCAAGACGGACCTCCAGCAGCTTCGCGCCGACCTCCAGCTCGAGGTCCGCACGACCTCCGGCCAGCGCCGCAAGAAGGCGATCAAGCGCCTGCGAGTCATCGAGTCGTTCGCGAAGAGTTCCAACAAGCCGGAATGGATGGTCATGACCGTCCTGCCGGTGTTACCCCCTGAGCTGCGGCCCATGGTCCAGCTCGACGGCGGCCGCTTTGCGACCAGCGACCTCAATGACCTCTACCGGCGCGTCATCAACCGCAACAACCGCCTGAAGCGCCTGATCGACCTCCAGGCGCCAGACATCATCGTCCGGAACGAGAAGCGCATGCTTCAGGAGGCCGTCGACGCCCTGATCGACAACGGCCGCCGCGGCCGCGCGATCTCGGGCAGCCACAACCACAAGCTGAAGTCGCTCACCGACCTCCTCCGAGGCAAGCAGGGCCGGTTCCGCCAGAACCTGCTCGGAAAGCGCGTCGATTACTCCGGCCGATCGGTGATCATCGTCGGCCCGCAGCTCCGCCTGCACGAGTGCGGCCTGCCGAAGAAGATGGCGCTCGAGCTGTTCAAGCCGTTCGTCATGAACGCGCTCGTGGTGCGCGGCTACGCTCACAACATCAAGAGCGCGAAGCGCATGGCCGAGCGTGCACGCCCGGAAGTCTGGGACATCCTCGAAGAGGTCATCAAGAACCGCCCGGTACTGCTGAACCGTGCGCCGACGCTGCATCGACTGGGCATCCAGGCGTTCCAGCCGATCCTGGTCGAGGGCAACGCCATCCAGATCCACCCGCTCGTGTGTACCGCGTTCAACGCGGACTTCGACGGGGACCAGATGGCCGTGCACGTCCCGCTGTCCCGCGAGGCAGTGCTGGAAGCCCAACGCCTCATGCTCAGCACGTACAACATGCTGACACCCGCGTCGGGCGACCCGATCGTGTCACCGACCCTGGACATGGTCCTCGGCGTGTACTACCTGACAAGCGCCTTGCCCACGGAAGGCGAGCCCAGGAAGTACTCCGATTTCGACGACGCCCGGCTCGCCTACGAGCACGGGCATGTCGGCCTCCGCGCGGAGGTCAAGGTCCGTGACGCGGCGCGCGGCGGCGATTGGGTGACCACCACGGTGGGACGGATCATCTTCAATGAAGCCGTGCCGACGGAGCTGGGCTTCGTCAACAGCGTCGTGGCGCGCGAGGCCCTCGAGGGGCTGGTCGGCGAGTCCTTCAATAAGCTCGGCAACGAGCGCACCGCAGTGTTCCTCGACCAGATCAAGGACCTGGGCTTCCGCTACGCGACGCAATCGGGGACGACGATCGCGATCAACGACATCGTGGTACCGGCTGAGAAGGAACAGTTCCTGAAGGAGGCCGACGCCACGGTAAAGAAGCTCGAGGAGCAGTACCTCGAGGGCATGATCACCGACGACGAGCGGTACCGGGCCGCGGTCGACGCCTGGACAAACGTCAGCGACCGCATGACGCAGGCTGTCCGCGACATGCTGCCTAACTACGGCGGCATTTACTGGATGCACGACTCGGGGGCGAAGGGTAACCTCGCCCAGATCAAGCAGATGGCCGGCATGCGCGGCCTGATGTCCGATCCGAAGGGGCGGATCATCGAGCTGCCGATCCGTTCGAGCTTTCGTGAGGGCCTGTCGGTCCTCGAGTACTTCATCTCGACCCACGGCGGTCGCAAGGGCCTCGCGGACACGGCACTGCGCACGGCGGACTCCGGCTACCTTACGCGCCGCCTGGCCGACGTAGCTCAAGATGTCATCGTGCTGTTCGAGGACTGCGGGACAGGCAATGGCATCTGGGTTCGTGAAGCCATCGACACGACCGTGCAGGCGTCGCTCCAGGACCGGATCTTCAGCCGGTTTGCGGCGCAGCCGGTCGCCCACCCGCAGACCGGCGAGGTGCTGTGCGACACCAGCACCAGGATCGACCGCGTAACGGCGAAGAAGATCTGCGACGCGGGAGTCGTGGAGGTCTTCGTGCGGTCGCCGCTCACCTGCGAGGCGCAGCGGGGCCTGTGCCAGAAGTGCTACGGCACTTCCCTGGCCACAGGAGAGCTCGCAATGCAGGGAGAGGCGGCGGGCATCATCGCAGCCCAGTCGATCGGCGAGCCGGGCACTCAGCTGACGAGGCGTACGTTCCACACCGGAGGCGTCGCCGGCCAGGACATCACGAGCGGTCTGCCACGTGTCGAGGAGCTGTTCGAGGCTCGCAACCCGCGCGGCATGGCGGTGCTCACCGAGATCGACGGCGAGGTAGAGATCATCGAGACGCCCGACGGCCGCGAGGTCAAGGTTGCGGACGTCGAAGAGTTCGGCGAGTCGATCGAGATCCCGTCGACCCACAAGCCGCTGGTGAAGACCGGCGACTGGGTGGACGTCGGGACGCCGATCCTGGCCGTGAAGAAGGTCTCATCCGCCAGCAAGGGGAAGAAGGAGACCGCGCCTGCGCTGCCGGAGGAAATCACGGCCAGCGTCGCCGGAACCGTCAAGCTGACCAAGGCTGCGATTCAGGTGACCTGGGAGGAGCGCGAGGAACGGGTCTACCCGATCGCCGCTGCGGCCCACATCGCAGTGCGCAGCGGCGACCGCGTGACCGCGGGCACCGCCCTGACGTCCGGCCCAAAATCGCCGCAGGACATCCTGCGCATCGAGGGCCACGAGGCGGTCCAGGGGTACCTGATCGGCGAGGTGCAGTCGGTGTACCGGTCGCAGGGTGTGCGCATCCACGACAAGCACATCGAGGTGATCATCCGCCAGATGCTGCGTAAGGTGCGCGTCGACAACCCCGGCGACACCGATCTGCTGCCCGGCGAGCTGATCGACCGCGTCGAGTACGAGCAGCGCAACGCGGCGATCCTGGCCGAGGGCGGCAACCCGGCCACGGCCAGCCCGGTGCTGCTGGGGGTCACGAGGGCGTCGCTCAACACCGACAGCTTCCTGGCCGCCGCCTCGTTCCAGGAGACGGCCCGCGTGCTGACCGAAGCCGCTGTGAACGGCGCGGTGGACCGGCTGCGTGGCCTCAAGGAAAACGTGATCATCGGCCGCCTGATCCCGGCCCGCATGGATCGTTCGGAGGAGGGCCGCAAGAAGCTCGGAATCGACCAGCTTGGGCCGCGCATCCACGGCACCCTGACGGGGACCACCGAGGCGCCGCCGACATTCGAGGAGGCCCTCAAGGTGCTCGGTGCGACCGAGGCGGACTTTGGCGTACGCGCCGCAGCCGGCGCGGCTGCCCTTGCGGGCGCCGGCGGGGGCGGGCGCGAGGACGACGCCACGGCTGCCGCCGCTGCCCTGCGAGGCCTCCGTGGCCCCAAGGAAGGGGATGAGGAGGCCAGCGCGGCCGCGGAGTCGCTGATGAAGTCGACGACCGGCGGCGATGCCGCGATGATGCTGAACTTCGACGAGGATGACGAAGAGGAAGACGAGGAAGAGGCCGACAATGAGGAGTAGATCCTCGACGAGGTAGTAAGATTCGAAAAAGACGGGCGGTTAGCTCAGCTGGTCAGAGCGCAGCGTTGACATCGCTGAGGTCGTAGGTTCGAGTCCTTCACCGCCCACCAGACGAACAGACGAGGGTCGCTTGCGAATTCGGGCTACAACGTTGACTACCAGGGCGCGGCTACTCCTGATCTGATCAGGATCGGGAAGGCCGCGCCCTGTGACGCCCCGATGTCATCGGGGCGTCGTCGCGAGTAGGAGCCCCGACGAACCAGAGAAGTATTGGAGACCCTCCAGATGGCACGCCGAATCGCTGACCCCGCCCTCATCGATCTTCGCAAGCGCATCCGCCACTCGGCCGCCCACGTGCTGGCCGAATCCGTCCTCAAGCTCTTCCCACAGGCAAAGCCGACGATCGGGCCGCCCACCGACGACGGCTTCTACTACGACTTCGACGTCGATCGCCCGTTCACGCCCGAAGACATCGAAAAGATCGCGGAACTCATGCGCGTCTCGATCAAGGCGGACCACCGTTTCGAGGAGTCCGAGATCGAGCGCTCCGAAGCGCGCAAGCGAGTGCAGGACAACCCCTACAAGCTGGAGATCATCGAAGGCATCCCCGAAGGCGAAAAGATCACCTTCGCGCGCCACGGCGACTTCGTCGACCTCTGCCGCGGCGGACATGTGCGGTCGACAGGCGAGATCGCCGCATTCAAGCTGCTGTCCACGGCGGGCGCGTACTGGCGCGGCGACGAGCGCAACCGGATGCTACAGCGCATCTACGGGACGGCCTGGGAGTCCGGTGAGGAGCTCGAAAAGTTCCTCCTACAGGTGGCCGAGGCGGAAAAACGCGATCACCGCCGCCTGGGGACGGAACTCCAGCTCTACTTCTTCGATCCCAGCGCACCCGCGAGCCCGTTCTTCCTGCCGAAGGGTGCGACCGTCTACAACGGCTTGATCGACTACATGCGGCAGCTGTATCGCAAGTACGGGTACCAGGAGGTCATCACGCCCCAGATCCTGAACGTCGACCTCTGGAAGCGGTCGGGGCACTACGACAACTACCGCGAGAACATGTTCGTCGTGGAGATCGACGAGCGGCAGTTTGGCGTGAAGCCGATGAACTGCCCGGCGCACGCGCTCATGTACGCCAGCACGCTCAGGTCGTATCGGGACCTCCCGATCCGGTTCGCGGACTTTGGGAGACTCCACCGGTACGAACGTTCTGGCGTGACGCACGGCCTCACCAGGGTGCGTAGCTTCTCGCAGGACGACGCCCATATCTTCTGCGCGCCCGACCAGATCGGTTCGGAGATTTCCGGGTTCATCTCCCTCCTTCGGGAGGCCTACCAGGCCTTCCGTTTCGAAGAGCTTCGTGTCGCGCTATCACTCCGTCCCGAGAAGAGGGTCGGCGGAGAGGAGATCTGGGATCGCGCCGAGGTTGCGCTCGAGAAGGTGCTCGAGGACAGCGGACTCTCGTTTGACAAGATGCCCGGCGAGGGTGCGTTCTACGGGCCCAAGATCGATTTCTTCGTTCCGGACGCGATCGGCCGGGAATGGCAGCTCGGGACCGTCCAGCTCGACTTCTCTCTGTCAGAGCGATTCGACCTCGAATTCGTCGCCGAGGACGGCAGCCGCCAGCGGCCAGTGGTCATCCACCGGGCTGCGCTGGGGTCCCTCGAACGCTTCATCGGGGTGCTTGTCGAGCACACGGCTGGCGCACTGCCGCTCTGGCTCGCCCCGGTACAGGCGGTCGTGATCCCCATCACCGATCGCAACGTCTCGTACGCGGATGAGGTCCGCGCGAAGCTGGCAGAGGCCGGTCTGCGAGCGGAGGTCGACCGCTCGAATGAGCGTATGAACGCGAAAATCCGTGCGGCGCAGCTGCAGAAGGTCCCGTACATGCTGGTCATCGGGGATCGCGAGCAAGCGGCTGGAAACGTCGCAGTGCGCCGCCGTGCGGGTGGTGATCTCGGCGCTCGGCCCGTCGATAAGGTCGTCCGCATGCTTTCGGACGAGGTGGCCAACCGCTCCTGACGGCCGGCCTGAATGCGCCGGTAAAACAGCTTTGCCGCCCGTTTGACACTCGTATGCTTCGATGCTAGCATTGCGCGGCTTTTCACAAGCGATTCCACCGGCCTCCACCATCACAACGCCGCTTTTCGCAGGGTAGTCGCCACAAATCTCCGCCAGAACTCACCGATCGCGACCGTTTCAAGGCACGGAAATGACGGAAAACGTAGCGGTCTCCGTGGCGCATATGGAGGCCGCGCTGACGCGTGGCCGCCAGGCATTCGGGAGCTGCCGACCATGACCAGC
>JACPRT010000091.1 GCA_016189845.1 Chloroflexota bacterium
CACCAGTAGCACCGATTGCAGGGATTGAAGAACGGAAAGGCCACGCGGTCACCTTCCTTCAGAGGCCGCCGCAGGGAATCAGTCGTGACGCCCTTGCCCAGGGTATGGACAACCCCGGTGAATTCATGTCCGGGGACCCGCTTGCGGTCCGGGCCGGTGTAGTTGCCGTCGTTGCGCCAGAAGTGGAGGTCGGACCCGCAGATGGCGGCGGCGGTGTTCTTGATCAGGATGCCGCCCGCCTCGACCTCGGGCACAGGCAAGATCTCGAGTTCGTATGGCTTGCCCGGCCGGATGCCGAGCGCGGTAAGTCCCTTCAGGCCCGACTTCGATGCGGTCGCTGCTCTCGCGGTGGCCACCTTTGAAGCTCCTCGCTTTAGTGCTTGTGCTGATAAATGTTGAACACGGCGCCCTGCGGATCCTTCAGCACCGCGAACCGTCCGACATTGGGGATCTCGTGCGGAGGCATGAGGACGGTGGCGCCTAACGACTGTGCCTTTTGTGAAGCCGCGTCGCAGTTTTCCACCCTGAAATAGACCGTCCAGCTCGGCGGGACCGGCCCCATCTCCTTCGTGATGCGGAAGACGCCGGCGACGTTCTTGCCGTCAACCTTCAGCAAGCTGTATTCCATCGGTCCGGGCATCTTTTCGGATTTGACGCCGAGCACCGACTTGTAGAAGACAACCGCCTTGTCGAGGTCGGTCGTCAGAAGCTCGAACCAGGTGAGCGTTCCGGTTTCGTCGTAGATACCGGCGCCGATGTGTCGCTTCGGCTGCCATAAAGACAGGAATGCGCCTGTCGAGTCCGTGATTACTGCCATGCGACCCGAGTCGAATACGTCGAAAGGCTCGCCGATCACTCGTCCCCCAGCCGCCGGCACGAGCCTTGCGGTCGAGTTGACGTCGTCGACGGTCACGTACGAGTTCCAGTGTGGCGGCACGCCCTGGGCCGCCTCCTCAGGCCTCTGCTGATTGATTGCGCACGCGGCGCGGCCCTTCACCTGCTGCATGTGGTAGAAGGAACCCGGCCCCATCGGCTGCGGGTCGTCCTTCCAGCCAAACAACGCTCCGTAGAACTTGAGCGCGCCCTGTTCGTCGCTCGTAGCGAGGTCGGCCCACGAGAACTGTCCCTGCTTGTACCGCTTCATCTCTGGCATGGCAGGTCGCCTCCTTGCATGGTGAGGTCGTTCAGGCTGCAAGCGTCGGTAAGAGTAACCTAATGCGCCGTATCAGAACGCTGGAGCGGGGGTGTCATGACAGAGTACCGGATCAACCACGCAAAACAGAAGCTTCAGGCAGGCGGAGTCGTGGCGCTCGTGATGGGCGACTATTCGCCGGATACGGTGGAGTATCTGGGTCAGTTCGGGATCGACGCCATCATGGGCGAGATGGAGCACGGCACGACGACATGGCGGGACGTAGCGGACCTGTCGAGAGCGTGCGACCTCTGGAACATGATGTGCATGGTCCGGGTCAACCGGAATGATCCCGCCTTGATCACGCGGGTGCTCGACTGCGGCGCGAACGGCGTCATGGTGCCTCACGTCAACACCGCGGACGAGGCCAGGGCGGTGGTCGATGCCGCGTTCTACGGGCCGATGGGCCATCGTGGCCAGGCCTCGGGACGCCGGGCGATCGGGGTGCCCGACTACCATCGCCGGCAGAACGAAAACACGTTTACGTCGATATTGATCGAAGACATAGCTGCCATGGACCACCTGGACGAGCTTGTGAAGGTCGACGGCATCGATGTGTTCTACGTGGCGCCAGGCGACCTCGCGCAGAGCATGGGCCTGACCGGGCAGACCGGACACCCTGAGGTCCAGAAGGTCATCGACCGGGCGATTTCTCGGATCGTGAAGTCCGGCCGGGTGGCGGGTGCACTCGTGAACGATGCTAACGTCGAGGCCACGCTGGAAAAGGGTGTTAAGTTCGTGGGTACATCATGGACGAACTGGATCGGCGCGGGCGCCCGTGGATTCATGGCAAAGGTGAACGCAAAGGTCCCAAGGGGGGCGGCACAACGTGGAAAGCGCCAGTAGCCCGGACTGGCAAGAGGCCCGCCGGGGCCACGGCAGCGGGCGATTCAGTTTTGACCTTCCCGCGGTTTGATATCACGGGTGATATCGCAACGGCGATCTGATAAGGGAACGAAGGTAGGAAGAGGACAATGGACGCAATCGAATTTCTGCTGCAGCAACATGCAAGGAACCATTCGGCGAAGGTGGCCAGGTGGGAAGGGACCAACGCCGCCGGACTCAACTCGGAGGACACGATCCTGCAGGACGTGTCCGAGGACAAGATCCGAAAGGTCCCGCAGGCGGGACTGAACTCAATCGCGTGGGTGCTGTGGCACATCGCGCGGTCAGAAGACGTGGGCACGTCGCTTGTCGGTGGCGGCCGCCCACAGGTCTGGCACGAGGGCGGCTGGGCGAAGCGGCTGAAGTACGAGCGGACGGACTTCGGAACCGGAATGACCGTCGAAGAGGTGGCCGACCTCAGCAAGCGCATCGACATCCCTGCGCTCCGCGAGTACCGGTGGGCGGTCGGGCGGCGCACGCGAGAAATCGCCCAGGGAATCAAGCCGGAGCAGCTTACTGAGAAGGTCGACCTTGCGCTAGTTCGGAAGGCGCTCGCAGCCGGTTTCTACGGACCGAAGGCGGACGCCGCGCAGACCGAGAAGAACTGGAGCACGAGGTCGAAGGGCTACGCGCTCAGCACGTACGGGGTGTCGCACAACATCGGCCACTGGGGCGAGATCACGACACTCAAGTCCCTGCTCTAGCCGCAGCCACGTGGCCGGTGACCCAGCCTCTACTGATTCCTCGCAGACGACGTGGATGCGGCAGTCGTGGTCGAGACGAGGTCGGCACCGGCCAGGTACTCGGCCATGCGCCTGACGTTGTACGCGGTCGAAGCGCCACGCAGGTTCTCGACGGCGGCCCGGGCCGTATCGATGGAGGTGAAGCAAGGGACGCGCAATTCCGCGGCGGCCCGCCGGATGAAGAAACCGTCGTGAAGCGGTCGTCGTTCACCCGTGACGGTGTTTACGACCGCCTGGACGGTGCCGTCCTGGATGACGTCGACGACGTTGGGATGTCCCTCACCCAGCTTCTTCTCCACACGCGTGATCGGGAAGCCCAGCGACTCTATCAAAGCGGCTGTGCCAGCCGTGCCGTACAGGCGATGGCCGGCGCCCGCCAGGTCCCGGACAAGGGGTATCGCATCTGCCTTGTCACGGTCGGCGACGCTGAGCAGAACCGCACAGCCAGAGGGAATGCCGAGCCCCGAGGCGATCAAAGCCTTGGTCACTGCGGCGCGGTAGTCGGTGTCAACGCCCAGGACTTCACCGGTCGACTTCATCTCCGGGCCCAGGAACGTGTCAACCCCCGTCAGCTTGGACATCGAGAACACGGGGGCCTTGACGGCGACCAGGGGTTTCCTCGGCGCCAGTCCGGGCGCATAGCCCTGTTCCACTATCGACCGGCCAAGCATCGCTTCCACTGCTATCCGGACCATCGGCACCCCGGTCACCTTGGATATGAACGGCGCCGTCCGGCTGGCGCGCGGATTGACTTCCAGGATGTAGACCTGTGAGCCCTGCGTGCCGTTGTTCGCCTCGTGGCGGCCGATGCTGCGATACGCGCCCCCACCGGTGATCACAAACTGGATGTTCATGAGCCCGCGCACGCCGAGCGCTCGCCCGATACGGGCGGTGTAGTCGACGATCGTGTCGATCTCCTGCTGCGTTAGCGCCAGCGGCGGATACACCGCCATGGAGTCGCCGCTGTGCACGCCGGCGCGCTCGACGTGCTCCATGATCCCCGGGATCAACACGTTCTCGCCGTCGCAGACGGCGTCCACCTCGACCTCGATGCCGTCGAGGTACTTGTCGACGAGTATCTGCCCGCCTTCGGTCGGCGCACCGGACGTCTTGAAATAGGTCACGAGTTCCGATGGGTTCTGGAGTATTTCCATGGCCCGGCCGCCCAGAACGTAGCTGGGCCGCACGAGGACCGGGTAGCCGATGCTGGTTGCGATGTCGAGTGCGTCTTCGAGGTTCCCTGCGGTGCCGGCAGGCGGCTGCGGTATGCCGATGCGGGCGGCGAGGTCCTCGAAGCGGCCACGGTCGGATGCCAGGTCGATCACGTCCGCAGACGACCCGAGAATGGGCAGTCCCGCCATGCCAAGCGACTGCGAAAGGTTGATCGCGGTCTGGCCGCCGAACTGGACGACGCTGGGAACGTCAGGGACGGTCCCGTTTCCGGAGTCGCCCGCTTCGTTCTCGATGATGTCCCGCACGCTCTCTTCGTCGAGAGGCTCAAAATACAGGCGGTCGCTGGTATCGAAATCGGTGGAAACGGTTTCCGGGTTCGAGTTGACCATGATCGACTGCAGACCGGCCCTGTGCAGCGCCCAGGCGGCATGGACCGACGAGTAGTCGAACTCGATGCCCTGCCCGATGCGGATCGGCCCGCTTCCGACCACGATCGCCTTGGGGACGTCATCGGGTACCGCCTCGTTCTCTTGCTCGTAGGTCGAGTAGAAGTACGGCGTCGCGGCCTCGAACTCCGCGGCGCAGGTATCGACCATCTTGTAGACCGGCCGCATGCCCCACGCCTTCCGCTGCTGCCTGACCTGCTCGGGCAGCAGGTCCGCCAGCGTGCCGATCTGAGAGTCGGAAAAACCCATGCGCTTCGCGCTCCGCATCAGCGACGGCGTCAGGTTCTCGGAAAGCAGGCGCTTCTCCATCGCAACGATGCGGGCGACCGCGCGAGTGAACCAGGGATCGATCCCCGTCCTGCGAGAGATGTCTTCCGGCGCGATGCCGCGTCTGATGGCCGCCGCGACCCGGAAAAGCCGCTGGTCGTCGGGCGCCCAGTCGATCTCGCCCTTCGTCCAGGCCGGGTCCTCCCAGAGCAGGCTCCGCCTGCCGATCTCCCAGGACCTCACGGCCTTCTGCAATGCCGCTTCGAAGGTGCGGTCGATCGCCATGACCTCGCCGGTCGCCTTCATCTGCGTGCCCAGGCGCCGGTCGCCGGTTGGGAACTTGTCGAACGGCCAGCGCGGGATCTTCACGACGCAGTAATCGAGCGCAGGCTCGAACGCAGCGGTCGTCTTGCGGGTGATCGCGTTGGCGATCTCGTCGAGCGTCTTGCCGAGGGCGATCTTCGCCGCCACGCGGGCAATCGGGTACCCGGTCGCCTTGCTAGCCAGGGCCGAGCTGCGGCTGACCCTCGGGTTGACCTCGATCACGAAGTATTCGGAGACACCGGCTGGAAGCGGTGGCAGACCTTGCGCGACCTCGCGGCCGGGGCGGAGGGCGAACTGGATGTTGCATCCGCCCTGGATTCCCAGCCCACGGATGATGTTGAGCGAGGCGCTGCGGAGCATCTGGTACTCCTTGTCTGACAGCGTCTGGCTCGGCGCAACGACGATCGAATCGCCGGTGTGGACTCCCATCGGGTCCAGGTTCTCCATGTTGCAGATGGTGATGCAGTTGTCGGCCGCGTCCCGCATCACCTCGTACTCGATTTCCTTCCAGCCGACCAGCGACTTCTCGATCAGGACCTGGTGGGTCATACTCGCGGCCAGGCCGCCGGCCGCTATCTCGCGTAGCTGCTGCTCGTTGTGCGCAAACCCGCCGCCGGTGCCACCGAGCGTGTAGGAAGGCCGGATCACCACGGGGTAGCCGATCTCCGTGGCCACCGCGATCGCTTCTTTGACCGCATGCACCGCCCGGCTCGGGGGAGTCGGCTCGCCGATCCTGTTCAACAGCGACTTGAAGAGGTCGCGGTCTTCAGCGGTCTTGATGGTCTCGATGGGCGTCCCCAGGACGCGCACGCCGTACTTTTCGAGGACTCCGGCGTCGGCGAGTTCCACTCCCAGGTTCAGGCCGGTCTGCCCGCCAAGGGTCGGCAGCAGGCCGTCGGGACGCTCGCGGGCGATGATCCGTTCGAGCACCGGCACGGTCAATGGCTCGATGTAGACGGCGTCCGCCATGTCGGCGTCGGTCATGATGGTCGCCGGGTTGGAGTTGACCAGCACGACCTCGACGCCCTCTTCCCGCAGCGCCTTGCACGCCTGCGTTCCGGCGTAGTCGAATTCGGCGGCCTGACCGATCACGATCGGCCCGGAGCCAATCACGAGTACCTTCCTCGGCGCCGGATTCATCTGATCGAAATCCCCCGCGTTTCCAGCATTCGATGCGCCCGCAACTCAGAGACGAGCTTGGCGAAAGCGTTCTCCATCGACGCGTTGGAGAAGCGTTCGTATACGAATTCCGATTCGTTACTCGGAAGGTCCACTCCCACCTGCAACATCAGCATCCACCGGTTACCAAACACCGAGCGCATCCTCGGTATCTCGTTCACAACGTTGCCTCTGGCAATCCGGCGACCGTCTTGAGTAGCGGCTCTCGAAACCGTGGCCAGCGCGATGCCGAAATGGCAACTTCTCATTACGGCGTCAACTTGAGCGCTCACCGAGCGCCCGACGCTAGCCTCCCGGTCGGTAAGGATCGGCTCCGCACCGAGCGCCCGGATGAAATCTGCGAGCCTTCTTCGGGCGGCGGTATCGCCACCATGTGCAATGAAAATCCGAAGGACTAATGTGACGGTCGTCTCTTCGGTCTCGTGATCGGACTCGATTGCCTTCATCTCTTCCCTCAGACCC
>JACPRT010000115.1 GCA_016189845.1 Chloroflexota bacterium
GAAGAGATCGTCTCCCAGGGCGAATACAAAGGGTTCGATCCCACGTACGTTCTCAGACGCAGCGCAGGGCAGGCCGTGCTCGAAGCCATGGCGACCGCCGGGGTCGAGCAGCTTCGTCGCCGGCGAATCTCCGAACTGTCAATGGGGCAGCAGCAGCGCGTGCTGATCGCGCGCAGCCTGGTCCGCCGGCCCGAGAAGCTGGAGCACGACGAGCCGGTAGCTGGCGTGGACGCCGGTGGCCAGGAGCATTACATCGAGCTGAACCGACGCCTCAACCGCGAGCGCGGGATCACGATCCTGATGGTGTCGCACGACATCGGCGCAGTGCTGCGCGACGCGACCGCGGTCGCATGCATCAACCGCAAAATCGTATTCCACGGCCCTTCACACTCGATTACCGCCCGTGAGCTTTCGCTGCTGTACGGGATCCCGGTGGACGTGCTCATCCACGACGCCCTGCACGAGCACCGGTAGCGACGGTGCCGGAGCTTCTCCAGTACGACTTCATGGTGCGCGCCCTCATCGGCGGCGCAGTCGTCGGCGCCCTCGCGCCTGCGCTGGGAGTGTTCCTGTTCCTCCGCAGGCTCTCACTCATCGCCGACACGCTGTCCCACGTCGCATTCATGGGCGTGGCGGTCGGCATCGCCACACGCACGTTTCCGCCGTTCGTGGCGCTGATATCGACCGGCTCCGCCGCCGCCGCCATCGAGTACCTGAGGTCACGACGCCTGCTGCCGGGCGATGCCGCGCTCGCGGTGTTCCTGTACACGGCGCTTGCTGTCGCGGTCGTATTGATCAGCATCACC
This sequence comes from Chloroflexota bacterium, assembly GCA_016189845.1. Classification (GTDB taxonomy): domain Bacteria; phylum Chloroflexota; class Dehalococcoidia; order Lucifugimonadales; family Lucifugimonadaceae; genus VGZT01. Next base: position 807 of record JACPRT010000115.1, read on the forward strand.
ACAGGATTCAGCCGCGACCTGTTCGGGTACCTGTTCGGTAGCGTGCTAACGATTGCTCCGGTCGATCTCTGGTTGACCCTGGGACTCACCGTCGCCACCGTCGGATTCGTGCTGCTCTTCTTCGCCGAGCTTGCCCAGACGTCGCTCGACGCCGACCTCGCCCGGACCAGCGGAATCCGGGTCGATGTAATAAACCTGGTCCTGGCAGTGCTCGCAGGCGCCACCATCACGCTGTCGATGAGGGTCGTTGGCGTGCTGCTGGTCGGCACGCTGATTGTGGTACCGGTCATCGCGGCGTTGAGGGTGTCCGCCGGGCTGCGCCAGACGATGGCGGTCGCCATAGGCCTCGGCGTCCTGAGCGCGGTCGCCGGGCTGACCATCGCCTTCTACGCGGATATCGCGCCCGGCGGCTCGATTTCGCTGACCGCGGTCGGCATCATGTTGCTTGCATTCGGCGCCGGATACATGCGCGATCGCATGGCGGGCGCCGCATCGCGCAGGTGACGCGCGCGCCGATAGTCCCGACGGTACAATCGGTCGCTGTGGCGACCCGCCGGCGTTGTGCCGGCACCGACCCAGGATTTTGACGTGACAATCTTCGATCGAGTCCTAAAACGCGACCGCGACGACGGTCCGATCGTCCTCAGCACGCCCGAAGCTTACGCGGCAATAGCGGTGGCTGCGATCGCGGCCGACGGCAACGTGACCGACGACGAGGCGAACCGCACGGCGCTCAACCTCGCGACGGTGGCTGTCTTTCGCACATACGAATTGAAAGAGATGGGCGACGTCCTGAACCGGGTGGCCCTCCTGATCCAACGAAGAGGACCATCAACGGTGCTCAAGGCGGCGAAAGACACGTTGAGCAAGGCGCAGGCCGAGAGCGCTTTCTTCCTGGCTGCCGACCTCACGCTGGCCGACGGCAATTTTGGCACGGACGAGCGGGAGTTCCTCGAACAGCTGAAGAACACGCTCGGAGTAGACGACTCGACCGCGCTCAAGATCGTCGAAGTCGTCGTCATAAAGAACCGGACCTAGGCGCCGCCGGGACCGTTCCGGCGATACGATGACCCGTGCCTATCTTTCGTAGTCCTTGGCAGCAGCCGTGAAACCGTCCACCTGGGCCGCCGTCTTCCCAGGGAATACTTCGCACTGAAGCGTCCGCGACCCGGTCATCCGCACCAGTGCTACACCCAGGACTTGATCCAGATTTCGCGACGCGATGTCGTCGCCTGGCCGGACGCCGCCAATCCCCAGCCCGTGCCGCGAGGGTTCGTTGGCCGCATACCATTCGAAGTAGGTGAGCTCGTATTTCACTAGCTCCGTCTCGGCCGTGATGTTTCGCGGGTCTGGCCCGTTGCCTTTGATGCCAAACTGGCGGGCGCCCCCGGAGTAGTTTCCGATCGAAAACCGCCACTGGGTGGGGTCTAGCGCGTCGGGGACGACCGCAAGGTGTCCGTCCCAGTACTTGCTCGGATTCGTGCCGGCGTAGGCGTTGGTCCCCTTCTGGAACCAGTTACCGACCAGTCTGCCATCCACGTCGTGATCGATCTTCCCGGACCGCGGCTCGGCCTTGCGGAGCATCTTCTTCAGGAGCGCGTCACGAACGTCCTCAGGGAAGTAGGGGAACGGGTCTACCGTGTGGACCTTCCATAGCTCACGGTCGTAGTGCGATGGCACGACGTAGCCCGGAAGCGTGACCGAATAGTCGTAGACGCCGAAGTCCAGGGTCTGCGCGCCGATACGCCCTACGAGCTGACCGGCCTTGATGGGAATGCCGTTCCATGGACCGGTCCGCCCACCCTGGGTCTTGCTCCACTCGGCCTCGAGCGCCGGTTCGAGCGAGGTGATCAGGTCGAAATAACTCACGAACGTGCAGGTATGCGCGATGTCCATGCGCCACTCGCGGGCTTTCGCCTTGCCGGTGTCCACGTTGACGTCGCGCGGCTGCAGGTTGTAGATCACGCCATCCTGAATGGCTCGAACCTCATAGACGTCGCGGCCAAGCGACCAGTCGGCGGGGCTGAAATACATGTGATCGATGGGCGTCACATGAGCGCCCGCGAGGGCACCGTAAGGCAGCAGATGTTGCACGTCTTCCAGCCGCATCGGCGATTGCGCGAACGTCACAGGGCCCGAACCGCTGCAGCCGGCGAAGCGACCGGATGAAGGGGATGATTGGCGCGTGGGCGTGGGGGCGGGCCTTGTTGCGGTTGGCGCAGGCACCAGCGACGGCGTCGCGGCGAAGGTGGCTACCACGGTTCCTGTCGGAAGCGGGACGCGCGTTATGGTCGGGGTGAGGAGCGGTACCGGCGTCGGAATAGGTGCCTCGACAGGTGACGGGACCGGGGTCGGGGACACTCGCGCCTCGATGCCGCCAGCCGTCGGTGTGGCAATCTGAGCGGCGGCCGGTGAAGCGACAGCAGCCGCGCGCGCCTCGGGTTGGCTCGCCGAGACCACAGGCACGGGCGCTGGCGATTCGACGGTCATGGGCTCGCAGCTTGCGACCGTGACGAACAGTGCTAGGAGTGGAACGAACGGGACCAGCCTGATTCGCATACTTACGGATTCTGAGCTGCGCCGCAAGCTGCTCACCACGGGCATTGCCCGGCTCGAAGTAGGGGATTCCCGCAGGTCATTCGGCGCCGCGGCGGATGAGATAGGCTGTCTCGCCCTCAGGCCGGGGCATCGAACCGCTTACCATAGACTGCGGTCGGCACTCCCTCGACACCGGTCGGACGCTGCCCGATCATCGCCCAGCCCGACTTCTCGTAGAGTGCCCGGGCCCGTTGGTTCGCCACGATCACGCCCAGGGGTGAAGGGCACGGGACCTCCAAAATGGCGGACCTATCGACACATGAGGCCGGCAGATCATAATCGGCGCGGGAGGTTTCAATGAAGATCACGGGCATAACTGTCGTGCCGCTATCAGACCCGGTTCCACCGGAAAAACGGCACCGCAACGACATGGGCACGAAGGTGAAGAGCGATTCCGCGATCATCGTCGTCGACACGGACAAAGGTCTGCGCGGCATGGGCGCCGCCATGACGTCGCCCTCGGTTGTGAAGGCGATCGTGGAGGACGAGCTCGGCCCGGACATCGTCGGCATGGACCCGATGTACTCGGAGCTGATCTACGAGACACTCTTCAACGGCAGCAGAACCACCCCTGCCCTCGCGATGGGATGGTCCCAGCCGGTCGCCGAACGTCGCGCCGGCGTCTACATGGAAGCCATTGCCGGCATCGATATCGCCATCTGGGATGTGAAAGCGCAGGCAATGGGCCTTCCGGTGTACAAGGCGCTTGGCGCCGTGCGAGATAGCGTTCGCGGTTATGGCTCCGGCGGGTGGGCGCCGGGCGACGAGGCGGAGGCGGAGCTCGGCGGGTATGCCGCAAAGGGCTTCTCCGCGGTCAAGATGCGGGTGATCGGGCGCGACGGCTACTCGATCGAGAAGGCCCGCCGGCGGGTCGAAGCGGCCCGGCGTGGCGTTGGACCGAACGTGGAGATCATGATCGACGCCCATGGCGCTCTGGACGTGACGAACGCGGTCGCGGTCGCCAACGCCCTGGAAGACCTCAAGATCGCATGGTTCGAGGAGCCGGTCTCCCCGGACGACCACCCTGGCCAGGCCCAGGTCAGGGCCGCCACCGACATTCCGATTGCGTCCGGCGAGCGAGAATTCACCCGGTACGGCTTCGCCGACCTGATCCGGCACGACGCGCTCGATGTCGCTCAGCCGGACGTCGCCCGCGCCGGCGGGTTTACGGAGATCCGCCGCATCGCAGCCCTGACTTCGGCGCACCAGCTCAGGCTCGCGCCGCACGCCTGGGGAAACGCCGTCCTGTTTGCCGCTTCGATCCACGTGGCGATGTCATCGCCGAACTGCCACATCCTGGAGGTCAGCCAGGGCTACATGCCAATGATGTGGGAGCTGTTTGGCGAGGAGTTCGACATCCGTAAGGACGGGACAGTCCACGCGCCGGACCGTCCTGGGCTCGGGTTCACGCTCCGTAAGGGCGCACTCGAGCGGTTCAAATACGTCCCGGGCCCGGAAAGCGTGTGGTGATGGCGATTGGCCGCGGGCCTTCGGATCAGCGCGGCGGTGGCACCTTCCCGATGCCGTGCTTTTCCCACCGCTCGCGTACCGCTGCGACCTCCGAGACGGCCTCCTCGAGCGAGCCCGGGTAGTTCTTGAAGCCGATCTCAAAGGTCCAGGCGCCGTCGAACGCGATGTCCTTGAGCGCCCGGCCAAACGCGTCGAAATCGATAACGCCGCGCCCGGGCGGCAGATGGTCGTCCTCGGTGGTCGAACCGTCCTGCATGTGCACCGCGTAGAGGCGGTCACCGGCGATGCGCGTCTGGTCGGCGACGTCCAACCCTCGGAGACGGGTGTGTCCGATGTCATGGCAGATCCCCACCTGCTCGCGCGGGAACGCCGAGATGAATGCGCGAAGCTCCTGCATGGTCTGCAGCGGCCGGAACGGATTCGCGGTCGAAGCGAGGTTCTCGAGGGCCATGCGGACGCCGGCCTCCTGGGCGATTGGCACGAGGTCCGCGATCGAGCGGTGCGATGCCTCGACATGTGAGCCCAGCATTTCCGGCGTGTGAGCCGGCGCGCCCTTCCTGCGCAGATGAGAGTGAACGATGACGGTACGGCCGCCGAGCTCGCCCAGGAACCGGAAGGCAGACGCGACCCGCCTCACCCCATCCGTGCGTTCGCGTTCGTCGAGGCTCGCGAGGTTCACGTTGGTGTACGGCGCATGGAGCGAGTGTGCGCGGAGGCCGAGGTGCTTCAGGGCGGCCTGGAAGGGCTTCGGGTCCGGGTGTTCGCCAGACTCCCATGCGGGTCCTTCAGCCAGCAACTCCGTCTCTCGAAATCCGGCGGCAGCGACCGCGTCCAGGGCGCGGACGGGATCGCCGCTCGCGTGGCCGTCCTTATCGTCGACAAAGAGGACGCTCGAAAGGCTGAACGTTGGCATGGCGAGTTCCTGTCCTGGCAGTGAGATCGGGCGGCGATTCTAGCACTAAAGGTATAAAGGTACTACCATACGATCATGCCGAAACAGAAACTCACCCTCACATTGGACAGCGAGAACGTCGAACACCTTCGATCATTGGTCGGCGCCCGCAGTCTCTCGGCCGCCGTGGATTCGGCCGTGCAAGCCTACCTTGCGCGGTTACGCCATCTTCAGGCCGTCGATGAGTGGCTAGTAGAAATGGAACGCGCGCACGGGCCAATACCAACGCAAAGCCTGGAGTGGGCCGCGAGGCTCGTCGAGAATTGGGAAGCGCAGCGCAACGCCCGCGCTTCCAAACCGGGCGTTTGATGTTGCTGCTCGATAGCGAAGCGTTGTCGGCCGTGGCCCACGGACCGGCTGCACGACGGGACCGGGTGCGTGCCCTCATTTCTGTAATGCGGAAACGAGAACTTCCCGTCTGCATTGTTGCCGCAGTTCTCGCCGAGGTAATTCGTGGCCGTCGTGAGGACGCCGCGGTATTCGCAGGATTGCGCAGAGAGCGCGTTCAGGTGCTCGCCGTTGATGCCCGGGCAGGCGTCAGGGCCGGACAGCTTCTTGGTCGGATCCGTGCGGGCTCAGAATTGGCGATCGACGCGTTCTCAGTTGCGGTCGCCGACCTCGCCGGAGGCGCGATCATCGCGACCGTCGACGTCTCCGACCTCCGCAGGCTCGCTTCAAGAGCCCGTGCAGTAGTCGTGGCCGGTATTGGGTGAGACTGATCCGTCCAGTCAGCCCTCGACGAGTACCTGGCCGGTCATGTTCGTGTGCGCCGAGCAGTGGTACCCGTAGATGCCGGATTTGTCGAACGTGAACGCATAGCTCTGGCCTTTCTCCAACGCCGAGGAGTTGAGGGCGGCCAGGCCGTTGTGGCTTGGATGCGGGTCGGTGTTCACGAAGTGGACGACCTCGTCGTCGTTGGTCCAAGTCACCTTCGTGCCGGCGCTCACAACGATCCGCTGCGGTGAGAAGGTGATGTCCTTCATTGCGATGGCCACCTGGGACCTTCCTCGCATGTTCTCGAAGCTCCCCGCCTTCGCCGAGTCCACCACGAACGAGACGCTGCCCTCGTGGCAGGAACGGTCAGGCCAGCACGCCTTGTAGGTCACCGTGTACACGCCGTCTCCGGTTCCGCCGGTCACGGGCGCCGACATCGTCAGCTGGTTGGCCGAAACGATCCTCGTTCCGAGCGTCACGGGCTGACCGTCGCGGGTGACCGCCAACGAAGAATCCGCGTGCAGGTTAAAGTTGAAGCTCAGCACGATCGAGTTTGGCGCCTGCGGCAGGACGTCGCCATGGTTTGGGACGGAGTCGACGAAGTGCGGGGCGACGATCTTGTCCGGCACCTTCGTCATCATGGCGTCGCCTTCTTTGGCCATCATGGCGTCGCCTTCTTTCGCCATCGAATCACCCGACTTCTCCGTCGAGCCGTCCTTTGCCATGGCGTCGCCTTCTTTGGCCATGGAGTCCCCCTCCTTGGCCATCGAATCTCCCTTAGTCATGACGTCATCCGGCTTCGCCATGGTCTCCCCGGTCTTTTCCATAGTCCCGCCGGGCTTCTCCATGGTCTCGCCTGATTCGGCCTTCGCGCAGGCGACGCCCAGCGGCAACGCCGCGACGAGCAATACAACGAGAAGCAGCAGGCCCGATCGCATCCGATTCATCACGTCTCTCCTTGGGTGGTCGATCCCGAGAGACTCGCGCCGGTAGATTGCCGAACCCTTGCAGACATTACGAAAGGATTAATTTTTCGGCGGCCCGGATTTTTTTGGAGCCGATCGAGGGATTTAAGGAACCCGTAATCTTCTTCACGGCGACGCAATCATTGGCCGCGAGCATGCCGTGTCATGCACCTCGAAGGTTGGACGCTCTGGACGGCTCGGATCGCCGCGATCGCTGCCATCGCAGGGGCAATCGTCGCAATCGAGGCGACCATCGCCCCCGAGCGGAGCAGTGGTTCCTCTCCCGCTCCGGCCGCAACAGGCGCCACCAGCGTCTCAGGCAAGCCGGATGCAGCCTCCACGTCTGGAGCCCGGACCGCGCCGGAGATCCGAGAAATCGCAGCCTGGATCAATTCGGAGCCTCTCGCCCTTTCGGACCTGCGGGGCAAGGTCGTGCTGATCGACTTCTGGGCGTACTCCTGCATCAACTGCATCCGGACGGTGCCACACCTCCGCGAATGGCATTCAAAATACTCGCCCCGCGGTCTCGTGATGATTGGCCTCCACGCGCCCGAATTCGAGTTCGAGCGCGTCGAGGAAAACGTCCGCGACGCCGTCCTCAAGCAGGGCATCACCTGGCCCGTTGGCCTGGACAACGGCTTCGCAACGTGGAACGCCTATGGCAACCGGTACTGGCCGCGGAAATACCTGATCGACAGGGACGGCGTCATCCGCTACAACCGGATCGGCGAGGGCGGCTACGTGGAGACCGAACGGCAGATCCGGAAGCTCCTGGTCGAGGCGGGCGCGAGCGTCGACGACATCCCAATTGGCGGTGCGGACGACCGGCCGATTGGCGGCGCCCTCGTTACGAGGGAGCTCTATGCAGGATATGGATGGGCCTCGGGCGGATTTTTGGGCAACGCGGGAGACGCGCCCCACGACCGTC
>JACPRT010000096.1 GCA_016189845.1 Chloroflexota bacterium
AGGTAGAGAGGCACGGTCTCGGGCAGGTAGCCGATGTGTCGCCGGGCCTCCAGGGAATGGGCTACGACGTCGTAACCGGCGATGCTCGCGGTCCCGTCGGTGGGAGGAGTGAAGCCGGTGAGCACCCGCATGGTCGTGGTCTTGCCGGCGCCATTGGGGCCCAGGAATCCGACGATTTCGCCTTTCTGAATGTTCACCGAGACGTCGATCACGGCAGGGAAGTCGCCGTACATCTTCGTCATGTGCTCGAGTTTGATCATGCCACTCGCTATACGCTCGTTCCGCCGGTCCCGGTTTCCGGGATTTGCAAAATGGATATGGTACCAGTGGTCCGCGGATTCCGGCACTACGTGACGCGTGGAGTTGTGCAAAGCCCGGTGTAGAATCGGAAACGTGTCTGCTCCCGACGAATTCATATACATGGATCATGCGGCGACGACTCCTCTACGGCAGGAGGCGCTCGACGCCATGCTGCCGTATTTTTCCCAGCGGTTCGGCAATCCCTCCAGCCTCTACTCGCTGGCCGAGGAGAGCCGGAACGCAATAGAGGAATCGCGTGAGCGCGTCGCTAAGGCGCTCAACGCCCGCACGAGCGAAGTCGTGTTCACGAGCGGCGGCACCGAGTCCGACAACACCGCGATCAAGGGCGTGGCCGCGGCGCTGCGAAGCAACGGCAACCACGTAATCACATCCGCCTTCGAGCACCACGCGGTCCTGCATGCCTGCGAACAACTCGAGCAGACGGGCTACGAGGTCACGTACCTCCCGGTCGACAGGGAAGGGCTGATCGCCCCCGAGGCGGTCGCCGAGGCCGTTACCGACCGGACGGTCCTGGTCTCGATCATGTATGCGAACAACGAAGTGGGCTCGATACAGGACATCGGCGCCATCGCCCGAAAGGTCCACGGCCGCGCGGCCGAGCTGGCCCGCACGATCGTGGTACATACCGACGCCGTACAGGCCGCGGGCTGGTTGAGCCTGGACGTGCGCGTCCTCGACGTCGACCTTCTCAGTCTGTCGGGACACAAGTTCCACGGCCCCAAGGGCGCCGGCGTGCTCTATGCGCGGCGCGGCACTCCGCTGGAGCCGCTGATTGTCGGAGGCGGGCAGGAGCGCCAGCGCCGGTCGGGCACCGAGAACGTACCCGGCATCGTCGGCCTGGGCGTCGCCCTGGAGCTCGCGGAGCAGGAGCGAGTGGCCGCTTCCGAGCGGGTGCGGCGGCTGCGGGACATGCTCGTCGAGGGCATCGTCGAGCGGGTCCCGGGAGTCCGCATCAATGGCGGCATGAAGCACCGGCTTGCAAACAACGTCAACGTGTCGTTCGAGGGCGTCGAGGCCGAACCGCTTTTGATCGGCCTCGACCAGCGGGGGATCTGCGCCTCGAGCGGCAGCGCGTGCAGCTCGGCGTCGGTCGAGCCATCCCACGTGCTCCTCGCCCTGGGCCTGGACGCCGACCTGGCGGTCGGCAGCCTTCGCCTGACGCTCGGCCACCACACCACCGAATCCGAAGTGAATCAGGTGATCTCGGCGCTCCCGGACGTCGTAAAACAGCTGAGGGCAATGCCCACCCTGGCAGCCTGCCACTAGACTCGCATCCCCGGAGTATTCCCAAGCATGACCCAGAGTTCACAGGCGATGCCTGACCGCGCCGCTGCCGCCGCGCCCCGGGCGCAGACCGAGGCGATCCGCCCTTCCCAGCCGCGCCTCACGCCGGCGGAGGAGGCCGCGCTTTCACGCGCTCGTACCGACAGGCAACCATACGGCCGCTGGAAGAAGAAGGACCTGGAGTACGCCGTCGCGGGCAGTGAGCACGTCGGGGACGTCACCCGCGTGCGCATCACCTACCGGCCAGCGAGCGCCTTCCGGGGCAGGCCTGGCGAGGAGGTCATCCAGATCGGGGCAGGCGGCGAGGTGATAGCCAGGGAGCAGCTCCACCCACCCCAGGAAGCCTTTCCCTGGGTGTTGGCGTCTATCGCGGCCCTGTCGGTCATCGCGGCCGCGGCGCTGGTCCCCTTGATAATCTTCAACCCCGTGAAGGGCGACCCGCTCTATGTCCCCGGAAGGATCCTGTGGATGAGGGTGACCGAGCCCGCGGTCGTACCCGCCGTCCATTTCCAGAACCTCGACATCAGCGGCAACCTGTCAAGTTTCGCGATATCCCCTGCCACCCAGGACACCCGGCTGGCCGTAATCCAGGTCACGCTGATCAACCAGCAGTCGCACGAGGTAGTGGTGGTCGTCGACGAAAAGGCCGCTTCGATGCTGACCTCCGCCGACGAGAACGTGCGCCCGATCGATACAGTCAAGCGGAGCGTCGCCGTCGACTCCCTCGATCAGCGGCTGGTCTATACGGGCTTCGTTCCGCTGTGGACGACGGTGAACCTCGCGGCCGGTGAGCAGGTGACCGGTATGCTCGTGTTCGAGGTACCGCCGGGCACGAAGTTCAAGGAGTTCCGCTGGGACGCGACGGACTCGATGATCGTCCGCTTCCCATAGCGAGAGGCTAGAATCGCGGCGGAATGGCCAGATCCCCGGGCCTGTCCCCAGGCCGCCGCCAGTACCTCGAACTCAAGCGCCAGCATCCCGACGCGCTCCTGCTCGTCCGCATGGGCGACTTCTTCGAGGCGTTCGACGACGACGCCCGCGTCCTCGCTCGCGTGCTCGACATCACCCTCACCGCACGGGACGTGGGCAATGGGGAGCGCGCCCCGCTGGCGGGGATCCCTCACCACGCCATGGACGCGTATCTCGGGCGCCTGGTCGCGTCGGGCCTGAAAGTCGCGATCGCGGAGCAGACCAGCGACCCCGCACTGGCGAAGGGGATTGTGGACCGGGCGGTCGTGCGAATCCTGACACCGGGCACCGTGCTGGAGCCTGGACTCCTCGACGAGCGAAGGAACAACTACCTGGCCGCGGCGGTGGCCGAGGAGCATATGGCAGGGATCGCCTTCGTCGACATAACGACGAGCGAGTTCCGGGCGGGCGAGATCCCGATAGGGGACCTGAAGGACGAGCTGGCGAGGATCGGCCCGGCCGAGGTGCTCGCGAACCAGCGCGCTGAAGAGATGCTGCGGGACGATTCGCAGCCATGGGCCCTGCGGCCGGCTGGAAGCCGCCCGCTCGACGCACGGCTTGCCGCCGAGTCCCTTCTCAGGCATTTTCGGGTCGCCTCGCTGGCGCCGTTCGGCTGCGACGACAAGCCGCTGGCGGTGATCGCGGCCGCCGCGGTTTTGGATTTCCTCTCGGAGACGCAGCGTGGCAATCTCCCGCAGATAACACAGCTGGGCGTCATCGCCGCCGGCGACCACATGGCGTTGGACCGGCGCGCCCTGCGCGACCTGGAGGTCGTCGAGCCGGTGAGCGGGCGCAAGGATGCGCCGACCCTGCTGTCGACCATCGAACGCACCAGGACGCCCATGGGCGTCCGGACCTTTCACGCCTGGCTCGTGCGCCCGCTGCGGCGACTCGAGCCCCTGCGCGCAAGGCAGGCGTCGGTGCGGTGGCTATTCGAGAACGCGTCGGGCCGTCTTGCGGTGCGGGACGCCCTTGGCCGGGTGCCGGACCTCGAACGCCTGGTCAATCGGGTGCGCGCGTTCACGGCCACGCCGCGCGATCTCAACGGACTGGCCCGGGGTCTGGCGCAGGTCCCCGCCATCCGGGAGGCCCTGAAGGACCCGGCGTGGCCCGGGGTGGCTTCGGGCACGCTCCGGGAACACGAAGGCACGGTCGGGCTGATCAACGCGGCAATCGAGGACGATCTCCCGGTTTCGGTCGGCGAAGGCCAGGCCATCAGGCGCGGGTTCGACCCGGAGCTCGACGAGGTGCGGGAGATCGCCGCGGACGCCCACTCGCAGATCGCCGCCATAGAAGAGGACGCTCGCAGCCGCACCGGCCTCCGCTCCTTGAAGGTCGGGTACAACCGCGTCTTCGGCTATTACATCGAGGTGTCCAGGGCGGGCCTGTCCAGCGTGCCGGCCGATTTTGAGCGCCGCCAGACCCTGGTCAACGCCGAGCGATACGTCACACCGAGGCTGAAGGAGTACGAATCGCGCGTGCTCAATGCCCGGGAACGGCTGTCCGAGCTGGAACGCTCGGTCTTCCGGCGGGTCTGCGGCGAGATCACCGCGCACGGCGAGCAGATCCTGGAGACGGCGAGGGCAATCGGCGAGATCGACGTAGTCGCCGCACTGGCGGAGTGCGCCTCTGCAAACGGCTGGGTACAGCCGGAACTGGATGAGGGAGACTCGATCATAATCCGCGGCGGCCGGCATCCGGTGGTCGAAGCCGCGCTCGGGCCGGGCCGTTTCGTGCCGAACGACACCGAGTTGTCGTCCTCGGCCGCACAGCTGGCGGTCATCACCGGTCCGAACATGTCCGGCAAGTCGACGTACATCCGCCAGGTGGCCGTCATCGCCCTGCTGGCACAGGTCGGGAGCCATGTGCCTGCAGCTTCCGCGCGGATCGGCCTGATCGATCGAATATTCACCAGGTGCGGTTCGATGGACGAGATCGCCAGGGGCCGTTCCACGTTTCTCGTGGAGATGGAGGAGACGGCGGCGATCTTGAACCAGGCCACCAGGCGATCGCTTGTCATCCTGGACGAGATCGGACGCGGCACGAGCACTTACGACGGACTGGCGATTGCGAGAGCGGTGGCCGAACACATCCACTCCAGCCCGCGCCTCGGATGCAAGACCCTGTTTGCGACCCACTACCACGAGATGACCGGACTGAGCGAATACCTCCCTCGGGCCGTCAACTACCAGGTCGCGGTGGCAGAGGAGAACGGCGAGGTCGTGTTCCTTCACCGGATTCTCCCCGGCGGCGCCGATCGCAGCTACGGCGTGCATGTGGGCAGGCTGGCGGGACTCCCGCGTCCGGTCATCAACCGGGCATGGGAGCTGCTGCAGCAGCTGGAAGCCGGCGGTCATGCGCCTGTCGACGTGAAGGGGCGCAAGGCCGGTGCGAGGCCGTCGCCCGCAGAGGCGGTCCAGCTGCCTCTCATCCGCCCTGGCGCAGACGTCATCGACCACCTGACGGCGCTCGACGTGGCGGCGATGACTCCGCTCGAGGCGATCAGCAAGCTGTATGAGCTCCAGCAAGAAGCCCGGGGAGAGAGGTGATCGGGTTCGCTGCACTCGCCCTGGCCGGGCTGGTCGTGGGCGCGCTCTCGAACCTGTTGATCGAGCGCCTGCCCGTCGAAATCCTCGCGGCGGACGGGGACGAGGCCTCCGGCGCCGCGACGATGCCTCCGCATGGCAGGCGCTGGAAGGCCGCCCGCCGGATCATCGTGAGCGTCGGTACCGCCGGGCTGTTCATGCTCGCCGTCGATCGCTACGAAGGCGACTGGCTGCGGATCGGAATGACAGCCATGTTCGCGTCCGTGTTCCTGACCCTCGCCGTGATCGATCTGGAGCACCAGTTGCTGCCCGACAAGATCGTCCTGCCCGCGCTCGTCGTGGGCCTTGCGACGACGCCGTTTCTCGGGCATCTGGAGCCGTGGGATGGCGCGCTCGGATCGGCGGTCGGTTTCCTCGTATTCCTGCCGATCTGGACATGGGCATTGCTGACCGGACGCGAGGGGAGAATCATGGGTTTTGGAGACGTGAAGTTCACGGCCACGATGGGCGCCGCCCTCGGCCTCCAATTCCTGGGGGTCGCCCTGTATGCCGGAGTGCTGCTGGGGGGAGTGGTCGCGGCCGGCCTATTGCTGGGACGCCTGCTCGCGCCGCGCGTCCTCGGCATGACACGCGTAATGCCGTACGGAACTTTTCTCGCGATCGGTGGCCTGATCGCGTTGTTCTACGGGCGTCCGATCGTCGACAGGATCATCGACATACTTGCCTGAACGCGCGGAAGCGGCGAGGGTAAGGCTGGCGACCATCACGGTCGGCGCATTCGCAGAAAATGTCTATGTTATTGCGCCCGTGGACGGGACCGACTGCGCGGTCGTCGATCCAGGCGCGGAAGGCCGCAAGATCGTCGACGCGGTCCGCCGCGCAGGGATGACCGTGCGGTACATCCTGACCACGCACGGGCATGCGGATCACACGGGCGCGGCAGCTACGGTCAAACGTGAGCTGGGCGGCTCGTACGTGGTCCACGAATTCGACGAGCGGCTCGTGACCAGTCCCGAACCCTGGATCATTGAACATCTCGGTGATTTCGAACCGCCGCCGGCAGTAGACCTCAGAATCCGCGGTGGAGAGACGTTACCGATTGGTGACTTGAATATCGAGGTAATCGCGACTCCCGGCCATACGCCGGGCAGCGTGTGTTACCGATGCGAATACGTGCTCTTCACCGGAGACACATTATTCAAGGGCAGCATCGGCCGGTACGACCTGCCGGGCGGTGATGGCGGGCAAGAACTCGCGAGTATCCGTGATCGCCTGCTGACGCTACCCGATGAGACGGTTGTCCTGCCCGGACATGGACCGCGCTCGTCGATTGAACAGGAGAGGCTGTCGAATCCTTTTCTGCGATTCGGCAAGTGATGCGCGGATGCGAAGAAATCGGGCGACTGACGGGCTCGAATTATGGTGAGATACTCGATAAAGACACGAAATGACGCGCGTGCTAATATTCATTCCAGCAGCACATCTTTATTACAGAGGGACACGATGAATATCATTGACGCTGATCTGACGACCCTCCGCAAGGCGGCAAAAAGGGGCCGCGTCCGCTCCGAAGAGACGCAACAGCTCATCGACACCATCGACAGCCTCGAGCCGGGCGACGCCAAGGCGGTGGTGCTGGCCCGCAACGAGAAACCGGAGAAGGTGCGGGCGCGGGTCGCCTACGCGGCGAAGATCGTCGGCAAGCCTCTGCAGATCGCGATCGCGGAAGACCGGGTGCTGTTCGCGCTCAAGGAAGTCAAGCGCCGCCGCGGCCGGCCTCGGAAGAACCCCTGATCCAGCCCTCTACTTCGCCCGGGCTGCGGCCTCGGTAATCGCCCGCTCCGCCATTACCGCCGTGAGGTGGGCCCGGTATTCCGACGACGCGTGGATGTCGTCGTTGAAGCGGTCGCCGATTTCGGCGCCAGCCCTGCTGGCTGCCCGGCGGATGACTGATGGGGTCAACTCCTTACCGATCAGGATGCGTTCGGTCCGTTTCGCCCTGACCGGCTTCGGCCCGGCGCCCGTAACCGCGATCCTGGCTCCGGTACACACGCCTCCAGCACCCATCGTCACGACCGCCGCGACGCCCACGACCGCGTAATGCGACGCCTTGTTCTCGAACTTCTTGTAAGCGGCGCCGGTGCGGGCGGGGAGGTTCGGGATCCGGATCGTGGTCAACACTTCGCTCGGGCGGAGCGACGTGGTGAGCAGATCGACGTTGAGCCGGTCGACGCTGATCGTGCGTGTGCCACGGGCAGTTAAGGCCACGAGCTCCGCGCCCAGCGCCAGCACGACCGCCGGCATATCCCCGGCGGGATCGGCGTGGGCGAGGCTGCCGCCGATGGTCCCTCTGTTTCGCACCTGCAGGTCGGCAATCTGTCCGGCAGCCTCGGCCAGTATCGGGAACCGGCGCCGGATGAGCGCGGACGACTCGATCTCCGCGTATGTGGTCGCAGCCCCGATGGCGATTGCGGAGCGTTCGTCCTTGATTCCCGACAGCCCCTTGACCTGCGAGATGTCGATCAGGTACTTCGGCTCGGCCAGCCGCAGCTTCATCAACGGGATCAGGCTGTGGCCCCCGGCCAGGAGCTTTGCTTCCCCCCGGTACTTCGAGAGCAGCCGCGACGCTTCGGCCACGGTCGAGGGCGCGAGGTATTCGAAATCGCTGGTAACCATGTCTAGCGCTTCCTCCCGTTGCGGCGCCGGCTCTTTGCATCCTGGATCGTGCGCCAGATCTTCTCCGAGGTCGCAGGCATGTCAACGTGCGTCACGCCAAGGTGCGACAGCGCGTCGACCACGGCGTTGATCACGGCGGGGCTGGCCGCAATGGTCCCGGTCTCGCCCGCTCCCTTCACCCCCAGTGGGTTCGTCGGCGACGGCGTCTCGGTCCTCGCGGTCTCGAATACCGGGAACATCTCGGCGGTCGGCACGGCGTAGTCCATCATCGAGCCCGACAGCAGCTGCCCATCGGGGCTGTATACCGCCTGCTCGACGAGCGCCTGCCCGACGCCCTGGGCGACTCCGCCGTGGACCATGCCGTCGACGATCATCGGGTTGATCACCTTTCCGACGTCGTCGACCGCGACATAGCGCTTGAGTTTCACTTCGCCGGTCGCCGGATCGATTTCGACGATCGCAACGTGGCAACCAAACGGCCATGTGAAGTTCTCGGGATCGAAGAAGCTGACGGCCTCCAGGCCGGGCTCCATCCCCCTCGGGAGGTTCTTGGCGTGGTACGCCTGCAGCGCCACGTCGGGGAAGCTCATCGACTTGTCGGGGACGTCCTCGACCACGAAGCGCCCGCTCGCGAACTCGACCTGCTTCTCGGGCACTCCCATCTGGTGAGCGGCGATCTTGCGGGCCTTGTTCTTCACTTTCTGGAGGCTCATGTAGAGCGCCGATCCACCGACCACTACGCTGCGGCTGCCGAACGTGCCGGTCCCGAACTGCTGCGCGGACGTGTCGCCGTGGACCACCTCCACGTCCTCCATCGGAATCCCCAGCTGCGAGGACACGATCTGGGACATCGACGTGTAGTGGCCCTGGCCGTGGGGCGAGGTCCCCGTGAAGACCGTGACTTTGCCGGTTGGGTGGACGCGTACCAGGCTCGATTCCCAGAGCCCCGCGCCGGCGCCCAGCGACGCAGCGACGGCTGACGGCGCCATGCCGCAGATCTCGATGTACGTGGAGAAGCCGATGCCCAGGAGCCGGCCTTCCTTGCGGGCTGCCCGTTGCTCGGCCTTGAACTGGCGGTAGTCGACCATATCAAGCGCCATGGCGAGCGCCTTCTTGTAGTCGCCGGAGTCGTACTTGACGCCTGTGGCTACTTCTCGGCCGTTCTTGAACGCAGGGATCATGTTCTTGCGGCGCACGAACACAGGGTCACGCCCGACCGCGTCGGCGAACCTGTCGACCATCCGCTCCACCAGGTACGTGGCTTCGGGGCGGCCCGCGCCACGGTAGGCGTCGACCGGAGTCGTGTTCGTGAAGGCGCCGCGGACCTTGCACTGGATGTTGGACAGCTTGTAAACGCCGACCAGCATGATGCCGAAGAGGATCGTCGGGATCAGCGGGGCGAACGTGGAAAGGTACGCGCCAAGGTTCGCGTGGACGCTGCAGGAGATGCCCGTGATCGTGCCGTCCTTGTCCCCGCAGATCTCGACGTCCGTTATGTGGTCGCGGCCATGCGTGGTAGCGAGGTAGTTCTCCTGCCGGCCCTCGATCCATTTCACGGGCCGCCCGATGTGCTTCGCGATGATGCCGGTGATGACCTCTTCGGCGTAGATGTACAGCTTGCTGCCGAATGCGCCGCCGTCGTCGGGCGCGATCACTCGCAGCTTGTGCTCGGGGTGGCCGGTGACCAGGGCGAACAGCAGCCGCAGGAGGTGCGGTATCTGGGTCGATGTCCACATCGTGAGTTGCCCGGACGCCGGCTCGTACTGGGCGACGACCCCGCGCGGCTCCATCGCATTTGGAATGAGCCGCTGGTTGATGATCCGCTCCTTGACCACGACCTCGGCCTTCTTACGGGCCGCGGCGTAGTCGCCGCCATTGACCTCCCAGTCGAAGGCGACGTTGTTCGGCGCCCCGCCCTGGTCGGCTTTCCCTTCGTGGAGTATTGGCGCCCCGCGCTTCGTCGCCTTCTCGGCGTCGACGATGCCGGGCAGGGCCTCGTACGTCACACGCACGAGGCGCGCGGCATCTGCCGCGATGTAGGGATCGTCGGCCACCACCGCCGCGACCGCGTCGCCGACGTAACGGACCTTGTCGACTGCGAGCGGAGGATGCTTGGGCTGCTTGAGGTCAGGGACGACCCATCCGGCAGGAAGGCTTCCAAGCTGCTCCTGCAGGTCTGCGCCCGTGAAAACGGCCACGACGCCCGGATGCTTTGCCGCCCGACTGACGTCGATGCGCTTGATCCGTGCGTGCGCATGGGGACTGCGTACGAGGCTCAGGTGGAGCAGGCCGGGCAGACGGATGTCGTCGACGTACTTCCCCTGGCCCGAGATGAGGCGCGGGTCCTCGCGGCGCTTCACCGACTCGTTGATCCCTACCATCGTCATGGCATCCTCCCCGAAGCCGCCGCGGCCTGGACCGCCTTAACGATGTTGTTGTAGCCGGTGCACCTGCAAAGGGTGCCCCGGATGCCGGACCGTATCTCAGATTCGGTCGGGCTCGGGTTCTTCTTGAGAAGGGCGACCGTCGTCATGATCATGCCCGGCGTGCAGAAGCCGCACTGGAGTCCATGCTCATCCCAGAATGCCTGCTGGACGGGGTGGAACTTGCCATCCTTCGCCAGCCCTTCGACGGTCGTCACGTCCGCGCCGTTTGCCTGTACCGCGAACACGGTGCAGGATTTCACGGCCTGGCCGTTGACCAGGACGGTGCATGCCCCGCAGCTGCTCGTATCGCAGCCGACGTGTGTGCCGGTGAGGTCGAGGACGTCTCTGAGGAAGTTGACGAGGAGGAGCCGGGCCTCGATGTGCGCGGTATGTTCCACGCCATTGACCCGGACCGTGACCAGGTAGGACATACGCGGACTCCCATGCCTTGAACGTGGACATTGCCTGTAAGCGGTGCCACTATGCAACCATTTACAGTTGGAGCGCAAGCCCGCAAGTCGCCAGGGGGTGGCCTTGAAGATAGAAGGGACGTACGAGCTGAACGCGGACGTCGACCGCACGTGGGCGTTGCTGAATGACCCCGGCGTCCTTGCCGGATGCATCCCGGGCTGCAAGGGCCTGACTCCGGCGGGCAAGAACGCCTACGATGCCGAGCTTTCGGTCGGGATCGGCATGATCAGGGGGACGTA
>JACPRT010000097.1 GCA_016189845.1 Chloroflexota bacterium
GAGCAAGGACTCCTATGGATACGTGTCGGTCGACAGCCAGCACTCCGCGTTCAACGAAGACCGGCTCGTACAGTTCTGCTCGGTGGCGAACGAGGTCGGAATTCCCGCGATTTTGAGAATCAAGCACACACGGCACACCTACCTGATCGGCAATCTACTGGACCTGGGACCGGCAGGCGTCGAGGTGCCGCAGGTGGAGACCCTGGCCACGGTCGACGAGGGGCTCGATTACTTCTATTACCCGCATGTCGGGAAGCGCAGCGTGGGCGGCGCCGTCCGCTGGGGCATCAAGGGGCACGAAGGCCGCCTCGAATACGCCGGCTGGTGGAACACACACGGCGTGCTGTGGATGCAGATCGAGTCGATTAACGCCGTGACCAATGCCCGGTCGCTGGCCAGGAAGGGCGTCGATTGCCTCTCGTGGGGCCCGAACGACCTCAGCTTCAGCCGGGAGGCGAACCCGGATCACCCGCTGAAGACCGACGACGACTGCGTGCGATACGTCGTGAAGACGCTCGACGGGAGCGGCGTACGGTTGTGCATCAGGAGCTACGACCCTGCGCTTCGCGACAAGTACCGGGACATGGGTGTCACCGTCCTGCTGGAGCGGCCGAAACCGTAGTTGCACGGGCGCGTCCTCCATTGGGTCAGGCATGGTGTCGGAGTAACATGGCGGTAGGTGCCCGCAATGAACGCAGCAGGGACGGCCGTTAGGGCCGAGAACCTGATAAAGACCGTCAAGTCGTACCTGCCCGACGACCGCGTCGCGTTCGTGGAGATGGGTCTCGAATTCGCGACCGAGTCCCACCGCGGCCAGAATCGCAAGTCTGGCGAAGCCTACATCGAGCACCCCATCGCAACCGCCGAATACCTGGCCAGGCTGCGCATGGACGCGACCACTGTCGCCGCCGCGCTCCTGCACGACGTCATCGAGGACTGCGGGGTCTCCTACGAGGTCCTCGAGGCGAAGTTCGGCGCCGAAGTTGCCCGCCTCGTCGACGGCGTGACCAAGATGTCACGGATCGACATGCTGGAGCGGCACGTGGACGGCGATGGACTGGCCGCCTTCACCGATGTGGACCACGACGGCGCGGACGACGAGAAGTCTGCCGAACGTGCGGCCAGCATGCGAAAGATGTTCGTGGCGATGGCGCACGACGTCCGCGTGCTTCTGATCAAACTTGCGGACCGCCTGCACAACATGCTGACGCTCAAGGCCTTGCCGCCGGACCGCCAGCTGGCCATTGCCCGTGAGACCCTCGACATCTATGCGCCGCTCGCCCACCGGCTGGGCATGGGTGACCTCAAGTGGCGGCTCGAGGACGAGGCCTTCAAATACCTCCACTCGAAGGAGTACCGGCAGATTTCGCGCATGCTCGCGCGCAAACGCGCCGAGCGAGAGGCCTATGTCGAACGCTGCACGGCTGCGCTGCAGGAGGCTCTCGAAAAAGCAGGCGCGCAGGGGCAGGTCACAGGCCGCGCCAAGCACCTGTACAGCATCTACAACAAGATGGACCGTTACGCCCAGATGGGGCGCAAGTTCAGCGAAATCTACGACCTCATCGCCCTCCGCGTGATCGTCGATACCGAGGCGGACTGCTACGCCGCCCTGGGGGTCGCCCACAGCCTGTGGCGGCCGATCGCGGGTCAGTTCGACGACTACATCGCAAGTCCCAAGGAGAACATGTACCAGTCGCTGCACACGTCGGTGGTCGGCTTCGACGGCTTTCCGCTCGAAGTCCAGATCCGGACGCAACACATGCACGAAATCGCCGAGCAGGGCGTTGCGGCGCACGTGTCCTACAAGGAGGGCGGCGCGCCCACGGACCGGTTCGAGCAGAGGATGTCCTGGCTCAAGCAATTGCTCGACTGGCAGCGCGACATGCGCGGCGATGCCGAGTACCTCGAAACCATCAAGACCGACATCCTCGGCGACACGGTCTTCGTGTACACCCCGAAGGGCGACGTGATCGAACTCGCCAAGGGTGCGACCCCGCTCGACTTCGCGTATCGCATCCACACCGAACTCGGCCACAACTGCGTCGGCGCGTTGGTCAACAGCAAGCTGGTGGCGCTCAACACCGTACTCCAGAACGGCGACACGATCGAAATCCGCAAGGCAAAAACCTCACGCGGGCCTAGTCTGGACTGGCTGAATCCCAGTCTTGGGTACCTCGTCACCGCCAGCGCGCGCGAAAAGGTCCGGGGGTGGTTCCGGCGCCAGGAGCGGTCGACGAGCATCGAGCGGGGACGTGAGGCGCTGGA
>JACPRT010000099.1 GCA_016189845.1 Chloroflexota bacterium
CCTTGCGCGACTTGAAAGTCTGCGACCCGTCGGTGATGGTCAGGTTGTCGCCGGTTACCTCGATCTGAAGCCGGTCGCTCGACTTGGCGCGTGCGATTACCTCGCTGATGGGGATCTCGCGGCTCTGTCCGATTCCGTCGTCGAACCAGAGGAAGAACACGGTGATTACCGTGATCACGATAAGCAAATAGATGAGGCTATTCCGCATCCAGCGGCTGCTCATTTAGACCTCCACGGCAGACAGGGGCGAAAAAAGATCGAGAGTGATGTGGTGTGGATCGACGGCCAACCAGAGTGGGGGTGAATAACAGATTCATCGTAGCATACGAATCTGGCTGGACCGGAGGTTCTTGGCGTTACTGGTGGCGGTTCTGCGGAGAGCCGCCGGGTTTCGTTGACGCCCTATCTGCCATCATGTATATTTCGAAGCTGTCTCGAAGCTGGTGGCGCAGCTTCGCGCCAAACGTAAATCCAACTTTCCAGGGGGTCTGGCATAGCTCGAGAATATCGCATCAACCGGCAGATAAGGGCGCGGGAAGTCCGCCTGATCGGCGGCGTAGGAGACGCAACAAGCGAGTCGGTGGTCGTCCCACTCGAGAGGGCGCTCGCTCTTGCAGAAGACAACGGGCTGGACCTGGTCGAGGTCTCACCCAACCAGAACCCTCCGGTTTGCAAGCTTCTCGACTACGGGCGATTCAAGTTTGTGCAGGCGAAGAAAGCCAAAGAGGCGCGCCGGTCGCAGACCCGGAATGAGCAGCGTGAGGTGCAGCTGACGCCTCGAATCGGCGAGCACGATATCGAAGCCAAGATCCGCACCGTCCAGGACTTGTTGGTCGATGGCGCGAAGGTAAAAGTCACGGTCAAGTTCAAGGGCAGGGAGATCACGCATCCCGATCTCGCAGTGAAGGTATTGAGAAGGGTCGCCGAGGCGGTCGCCGCCTCCGCAAAGCTTGAGCGCGCCCCTACAATGGAAGCGAAATCGTTGAGCATTATTCTGGCGCCCGCCGGCAACCAGCCTGTTGGAGCCGGAGCTGGAGCTGGTACCGGAGGGAAGGGCGCGGATGCCCAAAATGAAAACGCATAAGGGAGCGGCGCGCCGCTTCCACATCACCGGGACCGGCAAGGTGATGAGGACCAAGGGTCCGAAGAGCCACCTGCGTCGCAACAAGGCGAAGCGTGTCAGGAGACAGTTCGGCGGGAAGGTCGCCGTGGACTCCACCTTTGCCAGGAAACTCAAGCCGTTCCTGCCCCACTAGAATTATCGTTTCGACACCGGGTATTGGTGTCCCTGGAGAATTACCGTGCCTAGAGTCAAGGGTGGGACCACGCACCACCGCCGACAGCGTGGAGTCCTGACCGCCGTTCGGGGTCACAAGCAGGCCCGGCGGACTCGAATCCAAACGGCCAAGGAATCGCTCTTGCACGCGATGGCCTACCAGACCGCGCACCGGCGGAGCCGGAAACGGGACTTCAGGGCGCTGTGGGTCATCCGCATCAATGCCGCCGTCCGTACGCACGGGCTGTCCTACTCCCGCTTCATCCGAGGCCTGAGCATGGCCGGAGTCACGGTCGATCGCAAGAACCTGGCCGACCTGGCGATTCGCGAGCCAGCGGCGTTTGCGCAACTTGTGACTACCGCGCAGGGCGCGCTTAGCGCTTAGCGCGCCTGGAGCGTAGCGCGCTATGGCCCCAGCATTCCGCGCTGGGCTCCGATGCCCCGCCCACTACGCCACCGCAGAGTCGACGGAAACGAACACGAACAGCAACGCCAGATACAGCAACGAGTAGACGTAGAGGTCTACCGCAGCGTTGCGGGCGCCCGTAACCGCGAGCCTGCCCGCCAGCGCCATCAGGATGGCGCCGAGCGAAAGCGCTCCGGCGAGATACACCTGGCCGAGCGCATCGGTCGATATCCATAGCAGGACCGTGAGCGCCACCACGCTGCACGAGTAGAGGAGTATCTGGACCTTCGTGGCGGATATCCCCGCGACGACCGGCAACATCGGGATTCCGGCGGCCCGGTACTGGTCCTTCAGGATGATCGCCAGCGCCCAGAAGTGTGGGGGCGTCCAGAAGAACACGATGGCGAACAGATACCAGGCCGGCAGGTCGAGGGCGCCGGTCACCGCGGCCCAACCGACCAGCGGCGGGATTGCGCCGGCGGCACCCCCGATCACGATGTTCTGCGTCGTCGTCCGCTTGAGCCAGTATGTATATATGAGGACGTAAAAGAGTGTGCCCGTCATCGCAAGAGCCGCCGCAAAGAAGTTCGCCCATGTCGCGAGCACGGCAAACGACAGCAGGTTGAGGGTGATACCGAAGGCGAACGCCGATCGGGACGATACGCGCCCGCTTGCGACCGGCCGGCCGCGCGTGCGGCCCATCAGAGGATCGGTGTCGCGTTCAAGCCAGTGATTGAGTGCGCTGGCGCCGCCCGAGGCCATTGCGCCGCCGATCATGACCGCGGCGATGAGCGCGACAGGAGGGACGCCCCGGTTGGCGAGCATCATGGCGCCGAATGTCGTCAGGAGAAGGAGCGACATGATGCGCGGCTTGGTCAAAGCGACGTAGTCGAACAGGACCGCCACGCCAGCGCGAGAGGGTCGCGCAGCGTCAGCGGTGAGCATCGGATTTCATCTCGTCCCGGCCGACCGACCTGAGGCTCACGAGCACCGCGACCAGGGCCGCACCCGCCCACACCAGCGTCGCCAGCGTGAGGTGAAGAGCCCTTACCCATTGCTGGAAGCCGGTCCACGGGTTTGCTGCCCCCACGAGGATCTGGACCAGGACCAGGGCGAGCACTGCGAGAGATGCGAGCCTTATTGCGCCCGATGCGCCGGGCAATCGGTACGCCCGGTGAGCAGCAACTAACAGGACAACGGAGCCCGCTCCGGCGAGCAGGCGGTGGGCCATATGTGTCCACGCCATGCTGTTGGTGGGCAAGACCGGACCGCCGCACAATGGCCAGGACGCGCAGATCGTGCCGGCGCCCTGCCACACGGCATATGAGCCGGTGAGCAATGCGACCAGGATGGCGACCGCGCCGATCCAGGCCATGCGGATCACGGGTGGGTCGCCTGCACGGGCGGACTGCATGAGCGAAGGCGCCTGGAAGGCCCGCGTGGCGAACGCCAGCGCGGCGACAGCAATCGCCAGATCGGCCTCGGCCAGTAAGAGGTGGAGCGTCCTCAGCGCCGGGTGTAATTCGGTCAGCACGACGCTGCCACCGATCCCGCCGACGACTGCAATCAGCGCAAGAGTCGCGGTCGTGAACCAAAGCACGGCACGGTCACTCCGGTGGCGAAGCCAGACACGGGCGGTCGCACCGATCAGGACCACGCCGACCAATGCCCCCACCGTACGGTGGGTCCATTCGATCCAGGCGTGGTAGTCGGGCGGTGGAATCAGACGGCCGTGGCAGGTCGGCCAGTCGGGGCACCCCAGTCCTGAACCGGTGACGCGGACCACGCCGCCCATCGTTATCTGAAGGATGATGCCGACGACGCCAGCCACGAGCAGCGCGACCACGATCCGGTCATACCGCGCAGGCGCGCCGCGACGTGCGACGTCGACAGGTCGCGGGATGGCCGGGGCGGATCGTGCGGGTGCTGGGAACAATTTGGATAGCTGAAAATTATATGCCGGACCCGGTGTCTGGTCCCCCGTTCCCTCGCTTGGCGATCAGCTGCGCGGTGACGAGCAGCCGGTGGTCGTATACGCGAGAAGGCACGCAGGCCACCAGCGTCACCGTACCTACGGGCGCCTCGAAGAGCGAAATCGCATCTTGATGCACGACCTTCGTGGCGATCACCCGGTAGAGAAACGCCGCGGTATCGCCCTCGACGATGATATCCACCGGATCCTCTTTGATCAGCTGGGCCAGGTCCGGCAACCGGTAGAAGACGTTCCCTTCGCCCAGGAACGGGCTCTCCAGGTGGCCAAAGTACCATCCGTTGCCGTTTTCGCCCGGGTTCGCCGTGCCGGGTATGTGCCCCACCACGTGGGCAGGCGTCTCGTATGCCCGGCTGTCGCCCAGGTCGAGTATCGCCAGCTCGCGGACTTCGCTGTCGACCCCGATCGCGGGAATCACGATCCTTCGTGCGCCTTCGAGCGTCCCGACCGGCCTGCCGGCGTCGAAGCTGCTTACGAAGTCGAAACCGTTGGGAAGGCCCGGACCGCCGTATGGTCCGCTTCCGGCCCAGAGCGGCGAATCCCAGTATTTTGGATTGGTCATGGCGGCCGGATAAAGCGTGTCGACCCGGTGATAAGCCCCGCGAGTCACGTTCGTCGGGTCGCCTGGAGTCGTCGGGCCGCCCAGAGTCGGCCCCGCGGTGGATCCGGTCCGTGGTCCCGAGGCCGTCCCCGAAGCCGTCGCGGCGACAGTGCCTGAGACGATGGTCCTGGCGACCGGGGTGGGTGACGCCACCCGGCGCTCCGCCTGGGCACCCGGTATCGAAGACCCGGTCGGAGACGAGGCCGGAGTGGGGGGTTGCAGCCACCCGGTGCGCACCTGTTCCGGAACGGAGCTTTCGAGCCGGTCGAGGCGTTCGCGCGCCACCTGCGCGTAGATCAGGTAGGAGATGGCAAACGCGGCGGCAACGCCCCCGACCCCGATCAGGGCGAACCCTATCCAGCGGCGCCCGGGTTTGGAAACCATCGCATCCAACTATACGAGACGCTGCGCCGGCCGGTTCGGAGCAAGAGCTTAGAATCGGTCCCAGAGGGAGCGGTACAGGCATTGCGGGTCCTTGGAATCGAGTCATCGTGTGACGAGACGGCCGCCGGGATCGTCGTCGACGGACGCCGCCTTGAGGCGAACGTCATCTCGTCGCAGGTCGACGTGCACACGCTTTACGGGGGAGTGGTGCCCGAGGTCGCCTCTCGCCTCCACATCGAACGTATCGTGCCGGTCGTCCGGGCCGCTCTCAGTCAGGCCGGAGTTGGCTGGGACAAGGTCGATGCAATCGCGGTGACGAACGGGCCGGGACTGGCAGGCGCTCTGATCGTCGGCGCCAACTTCGCCAAGGGGCTCTCGGCGACCCTGGGCTTGCCGTTGATCGGCGTAAATCACCTCGCCGGCCATATTTACGCCGGCTGGCTGGTCGAGGGTATCCCGGACCCGGGGATCGAGCCCGGCTTCCCTCTGCTCTGCCTGCTCGTATCCGGGGGGCACACCGATCTGGCCGTGATGGAGGGCCACGGCCGGTTCACGCTGATCGGGCGTACCCGTGACGACGCGGCCGGCGAGGCATTCGACAAGGGGGCTCGCATCCTCGGACTGGGTTATCCGGGTGGGCCTGTCATCGAGCGGGCCGCCAGGGTGGCGCCGGTTGCGGAACCAATGCCGCGGGCCTGGCTGCGGGAGTCGCACGACTTCAGTTTCTCGGGGGTAAAGACTGCTCTGCTGCGCCGTGCTCAGGAGATGGGCATCAACGCCGGGAACCTGGCGGGGCACGTGGCGGGGCCACAACCCGACACTACAGTAGTGGGCGCGCTTGCCCGTGGCTACCAGGAAGCGATCGTCGACGTGCTGATTCGCAAGACCGTCGATGCGGCCGAACAGTTCGGCGTGCGGGGGATCATGCTGGGCGGCGGCGTGGCTGCCAACCGGTCGCTGCGTGACGGCATGCTTCGCGAATCGCCGGTGCCGGTGATCGTGCCTCCGCCGCTGCTGTGCACGGACAACGGCGCAATGATCGCCGCATGCGGATCGCAGCTGCTGGCCCTGGGGCTCAGGTCGGACTGGACGCTCGACGTGCTTCCGAACCTGAAACTGGACTACGCGATCGGGTAGCGGGGGACTCGTCGCCAGCCGGACGATTCGGAACCGGCGGACAAACGGTCCCGGGACCGTAGCACGGAGAGCGCGAATTCCTTCGCGGCCGGAATGTCGGCCGTCCGTATCGGGATGCCTTTCGCGGTCACGCCGGCCTGAATCAGCAGCTGGAGGCCGGGTGGCCGGAAGTAGTACTGGATGAGCAGGACGCCGCTGATCGCGGCGACGGCGAACGCTCCGAGCGTCCGCACGTTATCGTTGCTGGCAACCTGCCAGATGCCGAAGGCGGCGAGGAGACCAAGGACGCCCCAGACCAGCAACCCGCGGTCCTTCGGGCGTTGATCGATTCCGACCCCGGTGACCGCGCCGAGGGGAATCGAGCCCCACACAGCCGTGGCGCCTTCGCCTCCAACGACCTCTACGCGGTCCTCGTGGAGCAGCAGGCGATGCCCATCCGATCCCGCCAGCGTCGGTACGACACCGGGATCGGAAGTGGCGGCCGTTGCGGCGGCTGGTGCTGGTGTATCCAATCAAACCACCTGGTGCAGGAGCGTCGAATCTCCTCGCTCGATCCTGGCCAGGTTCTCGAGCAGGATGTCGATCACGTTCTGTTCGTACTTTCGTGTTTCGCCGGCCGTGTGCGGTGTAATGAGCAGATTGTCCAGGTCCCAGAAGGGGCTTTCCGGGGGCAACGGATCGTCGGCGAAGTGGTCGAGCGCCGCGCCCGCGATTCGACGTTCCCGCAGCGCGGACAGCAGAGCAGGCTCGTCCACGCACGCGCCGCGGGCGACGTTTATGAGGAAGGCGGACGGCTTCATCAGCTGCAACGTTCGGTCGTTGATCAGCCCGCGGGTCTGCGGAGTCAACGGGCAGTTGAGCACCAGGAAGTCTGCTGCCTGGATCACCTCATCGGCGTGGTCCGGAGTCGTGACGTGGTCGGCCGGTCCCCGATATGTGGCCGGCTCGCGCTTGGTAGCCATCACCCGCATGTTGAAGGCCTTGCCAATCTCCGCCACACGGGAACCGATATGGCCCAGGCCGATGATCCCGAGCGTCTTGCCGCCCAGTTCGTCCTCGCGCTGGGCGATATCCGAAATCATCTGGCGGTAGAGGTGCTTTCGCTGGTTGTCGCGGCAGTATTGGAGCTGGCGCGAGAGGGCGAGGATCAGCGCAAACGTGTGCTCGGCGACCGCATTTTGATTTACTCCGTATGCCCTGGTCAGCCGGATAACGCGCTTCCTGAGGTCATCGAGCGGGAACTGGTCGTACCCTGCGCCGATGGACTGGATCCATTTCAATCGGCTGGCGGTCTGCAGGATCCCGTTGTGCCAGAGGCCGGATACGACAAGCACGTCGAGTTCGGGTGAACGCCGGTCCAGCTCGGCGCGGTCGTAGACCTGGAAGTGACGAATCCCGGTGTTCCGGGCGGCGAACGCCTCTTTCATTCGGTATGCCACGTGGGCGAAGCCGATCGTCAAGTCGTCCCTGGACGGCAGCCTGGTCATTGCATCGTCAAAGCACGATACAGGTACAGCAACCCCTGCTGATCCCGCGCGTTGGCGGGGATCGACCGCCGGCCCGTCATTTTCAGCAGCCTGCGTGTCTCGCGTTCGATCCCGTTCTCGGGCAGCTTTGGATGGGCCCGATACAACGCAAGGCATTTCTCCGCAAGATGCCAGCGACCGTCATCGAACGCGCTGGCGTGCAGGCATGGCAGAACGGCATTGACGACGATCGTCGAGGCGCGACCAGGCCCGAGATACGAACTGTCTGGTCCTTCGCCATTCACGACCAGCGCCGTTATCAGTTCGCGTGGGCTACAGGCCGCCAGCACGGCGCGCTCCAGGCTCACGGACGGACCGCCGGCCAGGAGCCAGCGATGCGCCAGGCTGGCGGCAGCGGCGATCCTCCGTGAAGGGTGATTGGCCGGGCGGCCCGCCGATCTGACCCATTCGGGCTTGCCGCCCGGCAACGTGCCGAGCCGCTCCGCGGCCATCCGCGCAGCCGAGCCGCGTGGCGGGCGTGCGGCAAGGCCTGCCGCCCAGAGCAGCAGCAGCTGCATTTCCAACGGCGGTAGATTCAATCCCTCGCAGGCATTGGCCAGCGAGCCCCAGGGCAGGCGGGACCCGAGTCTTCGGAACCCCTTTCGGTTCTTTGTGTAGCCCAGACCGTCCAGCACGGCCGA
Source organism: Chloroflexota bacterium (assembly GCA_016189845.1). Taxonomy (GTDB): domain Bacteria; phylum Chloroflexota; class Dehalococcoidia; order Lucifugimonadales; family Lucifugimonadaceae; genus VGZT01. Next base: position 7,962 of record JACPRT010000099.1, read on the forward strand.
CCACATGACGTCGTCCCGGCTGCGCGTTTTGAGAGCGGCCTGAAAGCCGCTGCTCTTCGCCAGAAACCGGTGGTCACCGGCTTCTCCCAGAGAGACCTGCGGGAGCAGGTTTGCGACGGCCTTTGGTCCGGGGGCGGCACTGGCCGAAGCACATTCGCCGTTGTCGGAAACGGCAACGGCGCCGGCCTGCGGCAGGTCCGCGCCCGGCAGGGTTGGGACGGCGAGGCGGCCGAGGATTACGAGCGGGATCTTTGCGCCGGCGGCAGTAACCGCATCGGCGTCACCCTCGGACGCCACATGGAAGATGACGCCGTTGTACCGCCGGTCGAACTGGTGTCCGTGTTGCTTCCAATCGGAAGCTCGGACATGCATTTCGATGTCGCCGTGAAGCAACTCGCCATCCATAGCCTGCAGGACGGCGTCTCGAAAGTCCGGACCCGCGCCATCGGACGTGCGGCCGGAGTAGATCACTCGAAACACGTCGCCGGATCGCGACCGCACCAGCACGTCCCCGGACCCGGTCCGGCGCCATGCTTTGTGGAGCAGCGCCTCGAGTCGTGTTTCCGTTGCGGCCACGAGTCGATCGGTCCTTGCCTACCTGGACATCTTCTGGTTGGCGTTCTTACGGGCGAACTCCCGAGCGAATCCAAGCATCATTTCCTGGATTCCAGTGCCGGTCGTGAGATCGCCCGCAACGTACTTGCCGGCCTTCCGTGCGCGCGCCTCGGCATCTGTCGTAAGCCGCTGGCGTTCGGGATGGTCCGGTTCTTGATGATGGTGTTTTCGATCACCGGCTCCCCTCCTGATCGAATCTGGTCGTTGATCGCGGGCGGCAGTATACGTGAGCGTGCCAGGGAGTGCGGCCGATTATCGGCGACCAGAGCCGCGCCACCAAGGGCCACGTGTCATGGATCGGCGGATCTATCGGCGAACGGTCAGATCCCGCGCTTTCGAGGCGCGCCGAGCGGCTGGAACGGGTGACGCTTGAGCAGATCTTCGTTGAGCGTGAGTCCGAGGCCAGGTTTTTCCGTGAGTTCGACGTAGCCGCCTTTTTGCCGCGGCAGGCCGGCGACGACCTCAAAGTAATGGGGTTCATAGAACTCGGCGTGGTACTCCTGGATCAGGAAGTTCTGCATCGTGGCGTCGAGATGGAACTCGGCCATCGTGCCGACCGGGCTATTGGTGTTGTGCGGGGCCATCGAGAGGTGCTGGGCCTCTGCGATGGCGGCGATCTTTTTTAGCTCGGTGATCCCGCCCGCATTGCAGATGTCGGGTTGGAGTACGTCGACAGCCTCGGCCATGATCAATTGCATGAAGGGGAACTTGCCGTAAAGGCGCTCGCCCGTGGCGATCGGAATCGCCACCTGTCTCCGTACCTGCGCCATCTCGTTGACGTTTTCCTGTGAGACCGGCTCCTCGTAGAAGAGCGGCCGGTACTTTTCGAGCCGTTTGCCCAGCTGAATTGCGGTCGCGACGTTGAACTTCGCATGGACCTCGACAAGGATGTCGACGTTGGGACCAACGGCTTCGCGCACGGCGGCAACCCGGTCCTCGGCAAGCTGTGCCTCGCTCAGCGAGATGTTGAAGAAGTTGTCCTGTGCGAACGGGTCGAACTTCATGGCCGTATAGCCCATCGCGACGACCTTACGGGCCTCCTCCGCGTTTTGTTCCGGAGTGCCGGGGTTCGTGTACCACCCGTTGGCGTACACGCGTATCCGCCTCGTGTGTGCGCCGCCGAGCAGCTTGTACACAGGCTGTCCCAGGATCTTCCCCTTGAGGTCCCAGAGGGCGATATCGATGGCGGACAGCGCAGTGCCGGCGACCCGGCCGCCGCGCACAAGATGATCGTTGTGCAGACGCGTCCAGTGCACCTCGCTGTCGAGCGGGTCCTTACCGCTCAGGTACTGCTCCGACCACTCCTTGAGCAGCGCCACCACCAGCGGCTCCTGGCCAAGGATGCTGCCTTCGCCCAGCCCGTAAAGTCCGGGCTCGTCGGTAAGGACTTTTACGAGCACCCAGTTGCGCTTCGCATTGTGGTGACGCGAGTTGAAGGTAAGCGTCTCGACCCCGGTGATTTTCATGAGGCGAAGTATAGGCTCGGTACCGGCGCGGATGCGGCCGCGGTGCGCCTACGGCACGACCAATGCGGCGTCCTTGAGGTCGGGATGGGCCTCCAGCTGGGGCTGCAGCCCGGGGACGAGCCGGTCGAAAGCGATGCGGATGTACTCGTCGATGGCGGGTCCGGCGCCATCCAGCAGGCCATTCGCCCAGACGCCGGCTTCAGCGTCGTCGATGGTCAGCAGCGACTCGTACAGACGCATCGCGGCCGCGGCATCAAGCCGCCCGGCGACTCTCAGCTGCTCTGCCAGGCCGAGGCCAGCCTTGTCCTTCAGGGCCGCCAGCCACAGCAGCACGTAACCCAGATCGTGCTCCTCCTGCCGATTCGCGCCTTCGATACGCGTCTGCACTCGCTGGCGTAAGTGTTCGCGCATGACCGGGATGTCCGGATATCGCCCCAGCGCCGTCCCCGTCAACTGCTCGAGTCCTCGCCACATCGCGGCCTCGAACAGCTGCGCCTGTGCTTCGTGGAGGGCGCGCGCCGCGGGCGGCGGGGAACCGTTGTCGGTCGACGGTGCAGCGATCGCCTGGCGTGCGTGGCCGAGTTCGTGGAAGAGGGTGGCGAGCACTCCGGCGGGCGCCTGGTCTGTATCGACGAACACGTGTGCGCGTCCTTTCCAGCCGGTCTGGAGTCCGGACTCGCGCTCGCGCGAGCCCGTGCATCGCTCGAGCCGTTCTCGAAACCCGGTCGCGGAAAGGGAATTCGACCTCGACATGCACGCTTCGAGGGTGAGACGGTCGTAGATGTCCCGTGGCGCCAGGTGGACGACCAGCCTTTCATCGACCAGGCTCGTACCTACCAGGCTGTAGTAAGCCGCCTCGGCCACACCTATCAGGGCGTGAAAATCGCCGGCGGTCGACGGAGTCTCGGCGCCGAGATGATCGGTCCGCGTGAGCAACTGTTCAAGCGGGGCGGCAAGCTCTTTGAGATCTTCCGGGGAGTACCTTGTCGGGCCCGGCTCCGGTGGCGCGGACCGGACGATTTCCACCGGCCGCTCGCAGCGGTTGTCCGACTCGTCACTCTCGGCGACGGACTTTCCGGGGTCGATGACGACTGCGATGTCGTGGATGCCGGGAGGCAACTTCCCTGCGGGAACCTCCGCCGAGCCCGTCCAGAACGCGCCGGCGTCGTCGGCATCGCCCCTGAACCTCGCGGTGTCCACGGCCGATCCATCGACCAGCACCGTGACCTCGAACGGGGCATTCGTCGATCGTGGGCCGTCGTTGGTGACCGCGAAGTCGATGAGGACGGGGGCAGCCGCCGGTGCAGGGGATTCGCTTCCGTGATCCCTTCCGCTTGAACCGCCCCTGACCGTGACGGGCCCGTCCCAGCCTCGCGGAATCTCCGGGCGGAGGTTGGGGGCAGGTTGGGCCTGCCTGCTCGCGGACAGCGTGACCTTGCCGGTAGTCGCCCGCGGTTGTGGCTGCCCCGTCCCCCAGGAGATCTCGGCTTCGTAGACGTTGTCGGACTCGTCACGCTCGGTGATCAGGTCGCCGGGGTCGACGACCAGCTTCAGCCGGTGCTTGCCCGGTGTGACTGGGAGTTCACGTTGCAGCTCGTCCAACGCAATCACGCTCGACCTGCCGCCCCCGGTCATTCCATCGGTGATCCTCGTGGTCACGTAGACGCCGTCGAAGAACAGGTGGATCAGCACCCGGTCCGGCGTGGAGGCGAGCCCGTCGTTCTCGATGGCCCAGGACAGGTAGGTCATGAAGTCGGCCGACACGCCGCCCGTCGTGAGTGCCGCGGGGTGGTTCGAGACGACCATTGGATCCAAAGCGCCCTCCACGGGTGCGAACTTCAGGTCGGGCATCCAGGCCTCCGGCGACCGTGCCGGCGAATCCCCTGCCCATGTGAACTCGCGTTCGATGGCGTTGTCGGACTCGTCGGACTCGGCGACCACGCCGGTCGGGTCGATGATGAGACGCAGGGTATGGACGCCCGGAGCTACGCGCACGAAGCTGGCCAGCTGGTCCCAATCGCGGATGCCAGCGGTGCCCCCGGGCTGAATGGACGTGCCCTGCCATCGGTTGACGAACACGTCGTCGAGATATAGATCGACCCCGAAGTTGCCTGGCGCCCGGTCCTTGCCGGTGTTCCGGATCGACCAATCGACGTAGGTGACCAGGTTCACGTCGAGGGTGCCGGCCTCGGTCGAACCTCGGCGGGGATGCGCCAGGACGGCCGCGAGTCCGCCGCCATCGAACGGCCGCAAGTTGACATTGGCCTGCCCCGTGGACGGTCGTCGAGGCGCCGGAACGTATTCGAAGGCGGGAAGCGGCTGTTCGACCGGCGGGACCGGCTCGATCGTCATGGCCCGGTCGGCAGTCATGGCCAGGCACTGCCCGCCGACCTCGGGATGGCGGCTCCCGACGCGGATCGGGGTCGACGAGTCGAAAGGCGGATCTGGGGCGGCAATTGCCGTCACCGTGAGAAGCGGTACGCGTGTGGCGGTCGAGCGGGGCGCGGTGCCGAGCGCCGTAGCAGCGGCATTACCGGCGGTACCGGTGGTGGCCGTGGGCGGGCGTGTTGGCGTAGGCGTGCGTGAGGGAGTCGTACCGGGCATCAGCCGGGGCGGCTGTTCGATGCCCGGGGTCGAGGGCGACGGAGCCGGAGTCGCGGTTTGCGGTCCAGGGCGCGCGCAGCCCGCGAGCATGAGTCCGGCCACCGCGAATGCCGCCACGAACAACCACACGCCAATCAATATAGCGGCGGAGGGTCACGTGGTACCCTCTGCGCCGATGACGAACAGCGGTGATCTTGCGACGGCCGTTAGGTCTGCGGCCGAGGCCGCGGTGCCACATGCGCGCCAGCTACGAGAGCGGATCCACGCGAACCCGGAGTTGAGATTCGAGGAGCGCGCCACCGCCGACCTGTGTGCTCAGGAGCTGGGATCGCTTGGCATCGAGGTCCGACGAGGAGTTGGCAAGACCGGGGTCGTCGGCGTGCTCAAGGGCAAGGCCAGGGGCCGGCGCAACCGCTGCGTGGCCCTTCGAGCCGAGATGGACGCCCTGGCGATGGACGACCAGTGCGGGCGGCCCTTCGCGTCGAAGGTCAACGGAGTCGCCCACCTCTGCGGCCACGACGTCCACGTGTCGTGCCACCTCGGGGCCGCGCGGGTGCTCGCAGGTCTGCGCGAGCGCCTCACGGGCGACGTCAAGTTCATGTTCGAACCTGCGGAAGAGAACACGCCGCAAGGGGACATCTCTGGCTCCGAGGCGATGATCAGGGACGGCGCGCTCGACGACCCGAAACCGGACGCCATATTCGGCGGACACGTCTACCCGGATTGGCCCGCGGGATCGATCGCGCTCCGTGCCGGGTCTTCGTTTTCGGGCAACGACCGCGTGCATCTGACGATCACCGGCAAGGAATCGCACAGCGCCGTGGCAAGCACCGGGATCGACGCCATCGTCGTCGCCGCTCACGTCGTCACTGCGGTGCAGTCGTTTGCCAGCCGCGAGCTGCCTTCGGAGGAGTCCGCCAGCCTCCATTTCGGCACCATTTCGGGAGGGCGTGTTTCGAATCTTCTCGCGGAGACCGTCGAGCTGTCCGGGTCTTTTCGGATCTCCGACGAGAAGCTGCGCGACGAGCTGCCCAAGAAGCTGGAGCGCATCGTGAAGGGCGTATGCGATGCGTTCGGCGCGACCTATCGACTGGAATACGCGCTGCGGTCGTTGCCGGCGGTGATCAGCACGCCGCGCGAAGTCGAGATCATGACTGCCGCGGCGACTGAGGTGCTGGGCTCGGAAAACGTGATCCGCATGCGACATCCCAGGCTCGCTGCCGACACGTTCCATCACTGGTTCAAGCACATGCCCGGCGTCTTCTATATGGTGGGCACGTCTACCGCCGACCCGGCAACCCGTTGGCCGTCGCATCACCAGAAGTTCGACGTCGCCCCGGAGACGTTTCCGGCATTCATCGCGGCGATCGCGATGACCGCGGTCCGATATCTGGAAAAGGCCTGACGAGATGCGCCGCCTGCGTGGCGGCCGAAGGAGTCTTCAATGAACGCAGCCGAACTCAAGGCGAAGTTGAACGCAGGAAGCACGGTTTTCGGATGCATGCTCACACACATCAGGAACCCCCGGTTCGCGACGATCCTTGCCGGGGGCGGCGTCGACTACGTCGTGATCGACACCGAGCACTCGTCACGCGACCGCGGTGAGGTCGCCGATCTGGTGTGGGCGCTGAAGGCCGTGGGCATCGTGCCGATCGTGCGCGTCGCCAGCACAGTCCCGTACCTGGTAGCGGTGGCCCTGGACGCCGGCGCGTCAGGCGTCCTGGTGCCCTATTGCGAGCGCGTGGAAGACGTGCGGGACTGCGTCTCCGTGGCGCAGTGGCACCCGCTCAAAGGCGAGAACCTGAAGAACGCCATGGGCGGAAAACACGTCAGCCAGGCGAGCCGGGACTACCTGGCGAACCGTCACAAGGACGGCATCGTCATCATCGGGATCGAGAGCGAACCCGCCTACCGTAACCTGGACAAGATCATGGACGTCGGCGGGATCGATGCCCTCTTCATCGGTCCCAACGACCTGAGCACTTCGCTCGGGGCGCCCGACAAGTTCGACCAGCGGTACTGGGACGTCTGCGGCGACATCGTGAAGCGCGCCGAAACGCGCCACATGCCCACCCTGATCCATCACCAGACCCCGGAAACCGCGGCGAAGGCGATCGAAATAGGCGCCAGATTCGTGCTGTACTCGAGCGAGGGGCGCCTGCTGCAGCGTCAGATGCAGAGCGATTTCACGACGCTGCGGGCGGCCGCGGCCAAACGCTTCGGTGGCGACGGCAAGGCGAAGGTCAAGGACACGATCGAGACGGTGTAGGCCCCCGTTACACCCGCATCTTGAACACACGGAACGCTTCCGCGTACCGGTAGCCTCGCAGCGAGCCTGCGCGCGCCTTCCATTCGCGCATGCGGCCGTCGACGTCCTCGCCGACCTGGCTGACATGCGCCTTGAGCGCCCTGAGCGAAGTCTTGAGGTCCTCTTCCGTCAACTCCACCCAGTGATTTGCGCCTGCGCCCATGGTGATCCACAACTCGCGCACCTTGTGCGGCTCCAGACCCTCCTTGATGAGGTCGGGATAGGTGAGCCGGTCGCGTGAGGTCGGATACACCGCGGCGAGCGCCGCCTCGCCTGCGGCCATGTGGTCGGGGTGGCCCACGTAGAAGTTGTTGTCGAAGCTGCGGGTGGGATTCGGACAGATGAGGATGTCGGGCTTGTGTGTGCGTATGGCACGGGCGATGTCCTTGCGCAGGTCGAGGCTCGGTGTGAGATACGAGTCGGGATAGTTCAGGAACACGACGTCCTTCAGCCCGAGGATCTTGGCAGCATCGAGCTGTTCCCGCTTTCGGATCGCCGCGAGTTTCTCGGTCGTCATGTCGGGCTCGTCAGTACCCTTGCTGCCGTCGGTACAGAGGACGTACACGACCTCCCAACCCATTCGGGTCCATTTGGCGACGGTGCCCGAGCAGCTGTACTCGGCGTCGTCCGGGTGCGCCATGACGACCATGGCGCGGCTGTAAGGCTTCTCTTTTTGCTCTTCTGTCATGCGCGCTCCATTAACTCTTGCTAGCTGCGGACCGTACCGACAGGCTTCGTGGCGTCCACAGTCTTGCGTGACGCCGGCGGCTTGAACATCTCGTCGGGCGAGTCCGAGGCCAGGGTCCGCAGCGACCGAATGCTGCCGTCGTGCATCTCGTGCACCTCGTCCGCCAGGTCCAGCAGCGTCTGGTCATGGGTCGTGGCGACGATCGCCAGCCTATCCCGGTGCACCATCTCCTGGAACAGCGAGAAGATCGCGTGCGCGTTGGTCGAGTCCAGTTCACCGGTGGGCTCGTCGGCCAGGATCACCGGCGGCTTCAAGGCGACAGCCCGTGCAATGGCGACGCGCTGCTGCTCCCCGCCCGAAAGCTCGTACGGGCGATGGCGGGCCCTTCGCAGCAGGCCGACCATCTCGAGCACCTCCGACGTCCGGCTTGACCGCGCCTTCGCGTCGACTCCGGCGATCCTCAGAGGCAGCTCCACGTTCTCATAAGCCGACAGCAGCGGCAGGAGCCCGAACGACTGGAAGACGAAGCCGAGCCTGTGGCGGCGCAGTTCGACCAGGTCCCTCTCGCCGAACCTCGCCAGGTCGCGCCCTTCGAACAGCACCTGGCCGGAGGTCGGCCGGTCCAGCCCCGCCAGCAGGTTGAGCAGCGTCGTCTTTCCAGAACCCGATCTCCCGACGAGCGCAATGAACCGGCCTGGCAGTATGTCCAGGCTTGCCTGCCTGACGGCATGGATTTCTTCGCCGGACAGCCTATAAACGCGGCTGGCTTCGATAGCCGAAATCAACGGGACGGGCCGGTTCGTCATCTACTCCTCCGAAGGCCGGAGGATGACCGTGCCGCCCGAGGCCTCCACGATCACCCGTTCACCGAGGCCCGCGGCCTCGATGACGTGGCGGGGTACCTGCACCCGGCCGCTGGGATCGACGATCTGGAACTCGCGTGTCCGGTCCGCCTTGCCGCCGATCCTGCGTTCGTAGCTGACGACCCTTCTGATCTCGGTGCTCGTCTTACCGTCGCGGATGGCCACCGCTCGTTCCACGCTCGCCGCGATCGCGGGGTCGTGTGTCACCACCACGATCGTCGTGCCCAGCTCCTGGTTGATCCGGTTCAGGAGGTCGAGGACCTCCGCGCCGGTGACGTCGTCGAGCTCGCCCGTCGGCTCGTCGGCGAGGAGCAGCGGCGGCCGGTTGGCGAGGGCGACCGCAATCGCCACGCGCTGCTGCTCGCCGCCGGACAGCGTCTCCGGACGATGCTTCAGCCGGTGATCGAGCCCGACCAGCTTCAGCAGTCCGGCGGCCCGCGGGCCTCGCTCGGCGCTGGGAATGCCCGCCAGGATCATCGGCAGTTCCACGTTCTCGATCGCAGTGAGGTAGGAGAACAGGTTGCGGGACGTCTGCTGCCAGATGAACCCGACCTCCCGCCGGCGGTATTCGACGATCTCCGTGCCGGTCATGTTCAGCAGGTCGTACTGGCCGACCCTGACAGTCCCGGCCGACGGCGCATCGTAGCCGGCAAGGACGTTCAGCAACGTGCTCTTGCCGCTGCCGGATGCCCCGACGATGGCGATGATCTCGCCGCGGTCAACCTCGAGGTCCAGGCCCCGGAGGGCGACGACTTCGAGGTCGGCCACCTTGTAGATCTTGAAGACGTCGCTGCACAGGATGTACTGCGACGCCTGGACTGATTGCATCGACAAGCTGCCTCTTTACCTCTCGCCGAGTCGCAGGACCCGGTGCACGGACATCCGGTACACGGAATAGAGGATCACGCCCAGGACGACGGCGAATACCGCAGCCACCAATCCGAATGTCGCGGCGACCGATCCCCGGTCGATCTCGAGGATCATGGGAGGCGCCACCCTGAGCCCCTCTCCCGACGTCCCAAGATACGGCATTATCGTCGCACCCAACCGGGCACCCATGAACGCGCCGATCGCGAAACCTGTGCCGATCACGAGGAGCTGTTCGAGCGTCACGAGCGCGAAGAGTTGGCGCATCGACAGCCCGGTGGCTCTCAGCAACGCCAGCTCGGTCTGGCGAGTGCGGAACGTCACCTGGGCGTGCACGATGAACCCGATCGCGCTGACCAGCAGCACCGTGAAGAACGCGATCGCCAGCAACGCGCGCCATCCGGCCGAGACGAGCGGATCGACGGCGACGGCTGCAAGCTGTGCGTCCCGATCGATGACATATGCGACCCGCATCGGCATCAGTGAGATCGCCTCCTCGATCCGGCGGGCATCGACACCGTCCGACGGCGCCAGCCAGATCTCGTTGGTGACGAGCCCATCGCCCGTTCGCCCGACGCTCGTCGCCCTCACGAGGGCCCTTCCGTCCAGTACGACGAAGTCCGCTTTGTTGGGATCGAGGGTCGGGAAGTATGGGACGACTCCGGCAATCCGGACAGCGAAGGTGTCCTGCCCGACCGACAGGTCGATGCGGTCGCCGAGCCGGTAGTCCCCGGCGTCCATCAGCGACGGGTTGATCAGCGCGGGCATCGGCGCCGGCGGTCCGCCCGGCGCTGGGCCCCGGATGTCGCCGATCGTCGCCGACGACCACGCGAACCGTGCGACGCCCGGCTGCGCTTTGCCATTCTGGTCGACCGTGGCTTCGAAGCTGTCGGCAACGGCGTCCTCGACTTTGACCACCACACCCCAGCCGGCGACATCGTCGAACTCGTCGACCGCTACGTCGCCGCCACCGCTGAGCGTCACCCGGATGTCGTCGATCTCGAACGCGCCCCCGCGGATGGTGCGGGCCCGGCGCGGGTCCGCGGGCGTAACGCCTAACGCCTCCAGGCGGAGCGGCGGCTGCGGTGGGGCAGATCCGATCGCAGCGACCGGACTGCTGAGGGGCGCCCCGATCCGGCACCAGGGGATCGGGCCATCCAGAGTACCGGGGTCGCAGGGAAACCGGCCTTCAGATGCCGAGGTCGGGGCGAGCGTCCCGAGCGTGTAGGTGAAGAATCGCCCGTTGCGGTCCGAGACGCGGGCCATCAGCGCGGCATCGCTGCGTTTTGCCGATGGCCGGACACGTACTGAGATGTACGCGGCGTCAGATGGCAGCTCGATGCCGTTCACGTCAAGAGAATCAATCGGTGCGACCGTGGTCGCCAGCGAGCCGTCGACGAAATCGGGCCGCGACCACGCCACGTCCGCGAACGTCGCCGGGTCCACTCCGAGCATTTGGACGTATCCGCCGCTCTGCTGCGAGATGACGGCGCCGGTGCCGCGGTATGCCGGCGATACGACATCGGCGACGCCCGCGCGCTCGACTTCGTCGACCGGGTTGATCGCCAGCCCGCGGCGGACCGGGGAGAAGCCCTGCAGACGGACCGGCGCCCCGGTGTCGTAATGGATGCGGTCGGAGAAGCTTCTCTGAAGGGTGGCGCCAAAACTGGCGGCGAATACGCCGAGACCGGCGGTCAGGATCAGGAGCAGCGACAGCCGGGCGTGGTGCGCGGGGTTGCGCGCCATCTGCCAGATACCGAGCACCAGCGCCGGCGACGCGATCCGCGAGAGCCAGCGGCTCGAGAGCAACCGGCCCAGGCCGTCCATCGCCACGGGGAAGATCCGCAGCAGGACGACGCCCGCCGCAACCAGGAACATCGCAGGCGCCGCGAGGACCAACTGGTCGACCACTACGTCGCCGAGCAAACGCACGGCTACGAACGACCCCTGTTTGGACAGCTGCCAGAAGAAGAACAGCACCACACCCAGAACGCCGAGGTCCAGGTAATACCGCTGGAACAGGGGCAACTTCTGGGGCCGGGAGGCGTCCTGGCGGAACTGGAGCAGGCCGACCCGTGCGGCGCGCAGCGACGGCACGAGGAGGGCGGCCAGGCTGAGAAGCGCGCCTATCGCGCCCATCCTGTACACGGACCACGTCAGCCTTGCGGGGAGCAAGGCCCCATTGTTGAGGTCCGCGAACGTAGGGACTACCCCCATCAGCTTCACGACCGCGAAGGCGAGCGGCGGGCCGATTGCGAGCGCGAGCGCAGCCAGCGCAAACGCTTCGACCGCGTGCACGACGATGATCTGGCGCGACGTGGCGCCCCGGCTGCGGAGCAAGGCGATCTCGGAGCGCTGGGCGTCGACCAGGAGGCCGCCGATCGTCAACACGTAATACACGACCACCAGCACGATGAGGATCAGCACCACGAACATCGGCAGGCGGTTGAAGAAGAGGCGGGTGCCAAAGCGGTCCAGCACCTCGGGAAGGGAAGTGATCTGCCGGTACGAGTCAACGGTCGCACGGAGCTCCGATTCGGTCCGAAGCAGGTCGTCGCGGACCTTCGTTGCGTCGGCGGCGTGGATGGCCTCGATGTCGGTGTCGACCAGCCAGTAGAAGTCGGCGCCCATTTTCGGGAAGTAGGCGCCCAGCGGGCCGGCGAACGTCTGCTCCGCGATGAAGAGGCTCGCAAACGTAAAACTGCTTCCGGCCACGCCAAAACCCTGGTCGTGGATGCGCCAGAACTCGGCCTGATCCGGGTCCGGCCGGATGATCCCGACGACCCTGGCATGGATGCCCTGGTGGCTGTCTTCCCAGTACGGGACCGCGGTGAGGAACGAGCCGAGTTTCAGGCTGAAGGCTGCGGCGGCATCCTCCGTCACCGCGACGTCGAGGACCGCGGCGTCTGGCGCCAGTGCGGAAGTCCGGGGCGCCGGCCAGGTTCCTTCCACCAGCGACGCCGTTTCTTCGATGCCCGGCATGTGGGCGAAGAAGAGCCGCCTGAGGTGGTCGTTCGGCGGCGGCACCGTAGCCCTCTCTTCCACGCCGTCCGTGATCGCGCCGCCGTAGTAGAAGGTGTCGGACTTGAGGCCGAAATGGACGTCGCGGGCGAACCATGCGAAGCGGGAGTCGATCCTGGACTGGACGACTTCGTAGTGCGACCGCAACTCCTGCGGGGTGATCGGCGCATGGGAAGACTCGATCAGGACGTCGAGCTGGCGTGCGTCCTGGGTCTCCAGGTCGCGGGCCAGGCCGAGGTCCCGCAGGGAGTCGAAGTACACAACGGACGCCGCCATGATCGTGACCGCGAGGAGAACCCCGATGATGACGGCGGCCAGCAGCCGCCAGTGCGCCATGCTCCGCCGGGCTATCAGCTGAAGTGAGGTGATGATCACGCCGTTATTCGTCCCGCCTCGTCAGCATGTGGAGCGGGAGGCGCGCATATTCGATCGCCATCCGGCCCAGGGCCGCGGCGGCCACGAGCGCGAGGCCGCCGAATACCAGCATGACCGGCAGCCACTCCATCGAGAGAACGAACGGGGGCAGCACCGGGCGACCGGATTCGGTATGCGAAACGGAGTCGACCGCAACCCTGGTCATCGCGACCCCGGCTACGGTGCCGAGCAGCAGCCCGACCAGGGTGATGGACAGCTGTTCGATTGCCATGGCGCCCAACTGGGCCGAGCGAGCCAGGCCGAGGGCGCGCAGGAAGCCCGACTCGACGCGGGTGCGGCTCAGGTAGGAACCCAGGTAGGTCAGGAGGCCGAGTCCCGCCACCGCGAGCGTGGCGACCGTGGCTACCAGCCCGACACCTCGCCATCCGGCCACGGTGAGCGGATCTATCAGATAGCTCGACTCCAGGCCAGGCCGGTCGATGATCTCTGCGCCTGCGCCTACTGCCGCGCGCACCCGCTCCAGGGCGGGCCGATGCAGGGCCGGATCGGTGGCCACGAACACTTCCTGCATGCGAGCCCCCGGGCTGGCGGCGCCCCGGAGTTCGGCGTAGCGCTGGAGCGTCCCGAGGTCGACGATCGCGAACCCCTTGTCGTCCGGGTCCATGGTCGGAAACAGCCGCACCGAATCCACGATCATCATCGGCGTGAGGCTGCCGCTCAGCCCGCCGACGAATCTGTCCCCGACGTTGAAGCCATTCCTGATCAGGAAATCCTCGCTGGCGATGATCGGGATCGGCGAGGCGTTCGCCGTGCGATAGATGCCGCGGACACCGGAATCGGTGCCACGCCCGATCGTCAGGCGCGCCACCGATCCGCCCGGGTGCGCGCCGACCTGGCTTTTTGCGCCGGCCTCATTCTCGGGCACGACGTCGAACCCGACGTCGAAGCCCTGCGATGTTGGGAGCGGCGTCCACAGATCGCGCCGCTCGAAGTCGACGAGCACCGTCGCCTCGCCATCCTCCCCGTCCAGCGCGGCCAGATCGTCGAAGAACACGGACGACGGCGAACCGGCGTCGCCGCCGACCGGCTCATACGTCAGGATCGAGACGAGTCTGAATGGCTCTTCGGGCCCGTCCGGCAGCGGCGCAACCTGGCGTGCCCATGTCTCCCCTCCGATCGGGCCGAGCGTGATGGTATGGAGTCCGCCCTGGGCGTTCCGTAGTACGACCCACAGGAAGAGCTTGGACACGCGGGGCTGGGCGCGGGTCCACATCTCGATATGCGTCGCGCCCACCGGCAGGTCGATAGGCGGAGGGTCCGCCTGCACGGGCAGCTTCACCAGCAGCTCTCCCAGCGGCTTGTCGGCGAAGTCCTCGCGGAACCAGAGCACTTCCTCGAGTCGTTCGGACTCCACGGCAAGGAGATCGAAGCCCTCTCCACGGCCGGTGGTGCCGATATCTCCGCTGGTTCGCAGGGCCAGCGACACCTCGCGCACCCCGTCAACGGCTCGTATGGCGCTCATCGTCGCCGGACTGACCAATCCCGTGGCGCGTGCGGACGACACGTGAATGTCCGATCCGGTCTGGTAGGCGCTCCTTTCCCGGCTGCTGCGCTCGAGGGTCGAACCGAGGGCGGCGGCCAGGACCGCCAGGCCAGCGGCGAGCACCAGAAGCATCATCGGCCAGGC